>CAMKGM010000138.1 GCA_946412245.1 uncultured Bacteroidales bacterium | reverse complement strand
GCTTGATGGTGACGGTCATCGCGTTCATGTCGACGGTAATGTCGTAGTAGGCAGTCTCGTCCATCTTGAAGTTCTTGTCGGCACCATTCCAGATTCGCAGATCAAGTGCTTGCGGATTATTCTTGTTGGTCATGGCATTGGTCACACCCCAGAATGTACCACCATCGCCTGGATTCGAAGTGAGGCGATAACTATTAAGCATTGCCCATGCTGCATCGCCCTCCAGGCTTTCATCGGCCATACGAGTGGCGAAAGCAAAGGTCGAACCTGCAATAATCTGCACATTGTTCAGGGTGAAGATGCCATTGCCTGCGGCAGTCATCTCCTTGCCCATAGTAGCCGACCAGGGATTGCCGGCCACCTGACCGATGGCATACAGTTTGCCCGTGGGCTCGGGAACGGCCTTATATCCGGTTGTTCCATCGTAGATGTAATAACCCACAGCCGCGGTCTGCTTGATGTCGTCAGTCTGGTTGCTATCGCCACCACCATTGTTGTGGAAAAGCAGGTTAATGCCGTTATCATAGGTTTCCACCACATATTTATACCAAGTGTTGCCGTCAGCAAGCGGCTCGGTGTCACTAATCTGCTCACCGGGCCAGGCTTTATTATTAAGTGCCACATCGTTATCGTCCCACAGATAAATATAGGGCGCAGCATCGGCCTTGACATACACCGTGAAAGTGTTCTTCTCAGCCTGCTGCTTGCCCTCAGGCATAGTGGTGCCTTGATATTTGATTGTCTTCGTAGAACCATCGAACACAATGTAGTAGTCGCCGGGAGCAATGCCGGTGATGTCGGCAGTTTGTGAAGTGTTGTCACCCAAACTTGCTATGGCATTGATAGTTGAGGCTGTAGTAGAGAATGACTTCACATACCAAGTCTCACCAGCATCCGATGTCTCAGTAGTGGTCATCTGAGCACCAGGGAAACCGCCATTGAGATCTCCTGTGCTATCCCAAACATAAAGAGTGGGTTGATTAGCATAGTACTCAATCACATGAATAGTGTAATTCTTAGGTATTGCGGCGAAATTGGCTGTCACAGTCACATTGCTCGACTCAACCGTCACCGTGACTTGATTATCGTTTTCAGTATAGGTGTTTGTGCCCGTTACCGTCCAGCCGCTGAATTGATAGCCATTGGCAGGAGTAACTGTCAAAGTCACTGTATTACCTGTCACCAAGTCGGATGTTGAGGCAGGTGTCACCGTGCCACCCTCAGCAGGCGATGCCACACCCGTCACAGTATAAGTGTCAGCCACCGGCACTGAGGTTGGATAGGCAACATTGCCTATTTGTACATTCTGATAACAGTTGGCAGAACCCGCAATCGGGTAATAAAGCCCCCCTTTATGATAGGTATTATCACTCGATTCATTCCAAGGATTATTGGTGGAAGTTGCATCTTGGCATCGATTCAACTTCATTCCTGTTAGACCAGTATAATCACCTTTCCACACATAAATGTTATTTCCGTCAAGATTCATCTTTCCAACAGGAGTAGATTCCAATGCAGTTCCTGGCCACGTGGTACCACTATTATTTCCCCATGCATGCACACGGGTTACAGCCTCATCGTTATTCCACCATGAATCTCCTGCATACTTGTCAACAAAGACAAACGAGTTGTAACCCTTCACATCAGTAAGATCCACATAGCGACCATTACCATTATAATAGTAATACTTTGTACCAGACACATTTGTAATGTCATCAGTTTTACCTGCATAGTTACCATCTGTGTCAAAGATAATTGAACAGGAATTGACCCCCTCAAGAACAGTGTAGTACCATGTAGTACCATGTAGTACCTTGATACTCATAGGGTGTCATTGCAGCTCCACTGCTCACATTGGTTGCAGTTGCACCCCAATACTCCAAATGTGGTACTGCATTTGCATTTGTTCCGTAGACCCAGATAGTGACGTCGGCGTGGGCTTGCGGAGCGAGCCACGCGAGACAAAGCACGAGTAGTGCGAGTCTGGTTAGTCGAAACTTGAATTTTGCTAAAGTTTTCATTTCAAAATAGTTTAGTTTATATTGTAGATAATTAATTTTGGTCAATAAGTTAGGCTCTGTGTGTGTGTTTCAACAATAATCTTGCGGTTATGTGCGCAGAGCGCACAAAGTTAGGAACTGCGCACGCAATGGTGGTCAATTTGGCGTATATTTTCAACCAAATGGCTGTGCAAACGTTTGCGAACCTCTGTTTTCTTCAACGAACAGAGAGAACCGCGGGGACGACAAAAGAAACCACGGATTAATAAAGGACGTGGTGCGCACTTAAAAAGATGATGACTCAGAGGCGAAACTGTATCATGATACAGTTTCTCTTGACCTATGACTTACAACTCCTTCGAGTGTTGGTGGCTGACTCGTGCTCCGTACTGAGCGAAGCGAAGCTTTTTGGAACTTTTTGTGCTTTTCGAGAGGAATTACGCAGGGGCTGGGGATATGTTCTTTCAAAAAGTTGCACCTATCGGTGTCAAAAAGTCTTTCAGCATCAATGGGCGGC
>CAMKGM010000137.1 GCA_946412245.1 uncultured Bacteroidales bacterium | reverse complement strand
GTCTCGCTACGCTCGATTTGATGCACGCTCCTCAATCAAGCCCAGCGTTCTCGCTTCGCTCGGAGGTATCGATGCTGCCAGCCCCATGGCACACTCGTACACTACGTTCATCCCGGCACGTCGGCTAAGGCTCCAGGGGACAAGCCAACCACGTCTGCATGCTGCAAACATGGTTGTCTTGAAGGGCAAACGCGCGTCCATCGGTAAGGCCGACTTGGCCGAGCGCAACGCTTCGCGGTGCGCCCGCCAGGTCGACAGCGTAGCTTCGCACCGCACAATGGACAAGTCAGACCATTACGCCCGTGACACGGTGGGCATCTACTAGCCTCCCAATATCACCTGGTGGCCATGAGCCATCCTCGCTGCGCTCGCGCTCTTGCTCACTGGAAAATACCTTTTGAGGAAATAGTCGATTGGGCAATGGGAAACTCGCTTCGCTCGGTTCCCGTTGCCCAGTCGCCATTAAAAAAGCATCCCGTTTCGCAACGAGGTGCCCCTAGGAAAAATAGTATGAATAAATCTAGTTTCTTTGATTATTTTTTAATGAATTCCTTATGTCATCTATAGCTTCAGCTACATATCCAAAAACTAGAGTAAAGAATCCACCAAAAAATAAGCCAATAGTAATACCAATATCTTCTCCATCGTGCACGATAGATCCGATAATAGCCATTATACCAAAAATTGAAGCAATGCAACCTAAGCATTTACATACTGTGGACAAATGCTTCAATATGGATTTCTTGTCTTTCTGCCCTTGATTAAGTTCAATATCGTTCATATCAAATAGATTTAATGTTATTAAGATGTCGCAAATCTACAAAATTATAATCGAATTAAAACAATGTTTTCATATTTTTATTATAGCCCAACCCCTAACCCCGCTGGCGATGGGCCGTTCCGCTCCGTCTGCGTCCGCTCCGAATGACTGACTTATCGGCTGGAGAGTGCCTGGTCAGGCTCACTGGCCGCGCCGACACCCCGCACACCCGGCTGCTGCGGTCAAAGAATGGTCTTGTGTTTTGGACTTGATAAAGGTGAGTGTGATTTTTTTGGGGGGGAGGGGATGAAAAAGCGGAAGTCGTTGAATTTCAACGACTTCCGCTTTAATTAGGTGTCCAAGATGAGGACACAATTATGTTATTTAATGGTTGATGGATTTCGATGGTGATTTATGATTATATTGAAATTCAAGTATTTAGCAAATTAACAATTAACGGTTAATACCTTTAAAGTATCTTAAATACCATTTAAGTGTGCAATTTGTGTGCAATTTCATTGGTGGTCTATTTTTAGATTTGAACCCAATTATGTAACTTGTTATCAGGTGTTTATATTTTATCTCTTGTAGATAAAATATCTGTTAAAAATTTTGAAATTTCAATATAAATGATTATCTTTGTGGGCAGATAATACAAAATGTTATTGTTATGGCGACCATATATCTAAGATTATCAAAGAAATGCAATGACTTGAACAGGAAAGAGGTTATCCTGACATTCCGTCATGGCAGGTATATTTTCCAGCGTGCAGGAACCCGGATCTTCATCGTTGACAAACCCGCTTATTGGGATGGTGAAAAGATGGTGTTGAAAGCACGCTCAATGACACCAGAGGCCAAGTATCACCGGGAACAAAAGGATCGTCTTGACGAGATTTGCAAGATGGTCAATCAGCGATGGATGGAAGCGGATATGAACAACGTGAGCCCGACTTGGCTCAAGAACGTAATTGCCGAGTTCTATCAACCGGCGAAAGGACTTGGTGATGACCCTTCAATGGATGTACATCGTGACACGGTGACCTCCACATTCCCTCAGTTTGTGGCAAGCCGCCGCGTGTCCATGTATCGTGAAAAACACTTCTGGACGATGTGGCGCATGCTGCGCAGGTATGAGCTGCTGCAGGGAACCGTTTTTGAGTTCGAGACCTTCTCACACAAAGACCTGGAAGGCTTCAGGACTTTCCTTATCAAAGAGCATGAATATTGGGTTCGTGATAAGGAATCCAAAAAGATGAAATGCAGCAATCGCCGCTATCTTAAGGCATTTGATCAAGTGAATGAAGAATGCCAGAAATTCGGACGGAAGATTGAGAGCCGCTGCCCAGAGCCACGTAGTAAGAATACTTTGAATAACATTCTGCTGATTCTTAAGTCCTATTGGCTCTGGTGTATGAAGGAGGGTTATGCCGACCGCAACCCCTTCCACAAGTTCACGATTGACAACGCTGAATATGGCACCCCCTTCTATATCTCCCAAAAGGAACGTCTCCAGTTGGAGGCAGCTCCTCTTGAAGGGATGGTTGCCCTGCAGCGTGACATCTTCGTGTTCCAAAGCTACGTCGGTTGTCGAGTCGGTGATCTGTACAAGTTTACCTATGACAACATCGTGGATGGCTGCCTCAAATACACTCCGCGCAAGACCAAGGACAACAACCCGGTTCTTGTCGAGGTGCCGCTCGTGTCAAAGGCGCAGAAACTCATTGAGAAGTACTATGACCCGCAACGAGGCACCTTGTTCC
>CAMKGM010000136.1 GCA_946412245.1 uncultured Bacteroidales bacterium | reverse complement strand
TCACCAGTTCTTCCACGACAGGTTGCATCTGGTTCACCTTGATGGGATAGATGATGAAGTTCTCACCCTGGTACTCATATTCTTTGGCTGCCTTCTTGAAGCAACCTGCCAATTGTTCAATTCGGTTGTCCAGGATGTCGGGAAAACGCAGCAGCGCGGGAGCTGAGATGTTGCGCGAGCGCAACTCGTTCATCACGTCCATCAGGTCTACGGAAACACAACTCTGCTTGGGAGTGACGGTGATGTGCCCTTGTTCGTTGATGCCGAAGTATTTCTGACCCCAGCCCTTGATGTTGTAGAGTTCGGCGCTGTCCTCGATGCGCCATTTGTTCATGCCTGTCAACTTATTCTATATTTATCGGGTTCAACAATTTCAATCGACAAAAATACACTTTTTTTCGCAATTCTCAGAATTTTTTGCCTAACAATCCTTTTTTTTCCCTATTTTTGCACCATTGTACGGCCACGCCGCTAACTATAAACTATAAACTTTAAACTATAAACTAAAAAAAGCCGTGCGTTACTTCATGCGACTGAGCTACCGTGGAGCAGGCTTCCACGGATGGCAAATACAGCCCAACGACAACAGTGTGCAGCAGACCATCGAGCAAGCCATGGCCACAGTACTGCGCCACCCTGTGTCCATCACCGGTGCCGGGCGCACCGACACTGGTGTCAACGCTCGCATGATGGTGGCGCACTTCGATGTCGACACTCCCATCGCCGACACCGCCCTGCTGGTGCGCAGCATCAATGGCATTGTAGGACGTGACATTGCCATTCACGCCATCTTTCCTGTCCATGACGATGCACACGCCCGCTTCGATGCCATCAGCCGCACCTACAAGTACTTTGCGCACACCCTCAAGTCACCCTTCCTCTACCCGCTGAGCTGGCAATGCAGGCCCGACATGGACTTCGACCTGATGAACCAGGCTGCCGCTCATCTGTTGGAATACCGCGACTTCACCTCGTTCAGCAAACTCCACACCGATGTCAAGACCAACAACTGCGTCGTCACCCGTGCCCAGTGGGACAGGGTGGGGGAGCAGTGGGTGTTCACCATCACAGCCGACCGCTTCCTCCGCAACATGGTGCGGGCTGTGGTGGGTACATTGGTCGAGGTGGGCTTGCACCGCATCACCATCGCCGACTTCTGCCGCATCATCGAGCAGCGCGATCGCTGCAAGGCCGGCACATCGATGCCGCCACACCCCCTCTTCCTGTGGGACATCACCTATCCCTACACCATATTATAATACACAATGTTGTGCCACAGATCCACAATGTCCGCATGTAGGGACGGCACTCCCGTGCCGTCCGCCCCGACCTAGGGTAATATTGATGGCAACTCTGGCTGCGGACGGCACAGGGGTGCCGTCCCTACACCCGCCCGCCCCGACCAAGATAATTTATGCAATTCTTTACCAATTATTGGAAATTCTCTGCATCCATCTAACAAATTTCAACAAATTTTCAAATTATACCGTAATTTTTTTGAAATATCCTTGCTTAGGTCGAATAATCTTCTTACATTTGCAGTCGAAATATAAACCTTTTTGTTTCACTTTTTTAATTTTCAAGCTTATGAAGAAATTATTCTTACTTACGCTTAGTGTTGCTTTGTTTGGCGCAATCTCGCTGCAAGCACAACAACCGCTCAAGGGAGCTGCCGTCAAGGCTTACTCCGCCAACGTGACCAAGAATGCTGAAGTGCGCACAGCTGTGGGTGTGATTAACTCCACTCCCGCTCCCCAAGTTGTCAAAGCTGCTAACCACGCTCCCGAAGCCGGTATGGCCGAAGTCACACTCAGTGTGGGCGATGTGTGGGGCGATGGCTCGGGCTATCAGATGCTCCTCGATGCCGACGCAACGGCATACGGCACCATCATCCCCGAAACCGGTGGTCTGACTACTGGCGGTGATGCCTCTGCCGAAGTATATGCCGAGTTTGAGTACAAGATTCCCGAGAATGCTGACGGTGCAATGAACACTGCTAACATCCTGCTCAACAGCACGGTAACCATCCAGATTCCGGCCGGTATCTATGACTTCTGCATCACCAACCCCACACCGGGCGACCGCATCTGGATTGCATCCCAAAATGGAAACGTCAATGGCCGCATGGATGACTTCGAGTTTGTCGCTGGCGGCACCTATGTGTTCACCGTCTCGCTGAGCGGCCAGTACGATATGGTGACTCTGGAGGCTGACATTCCGGGCCTGCCCACTCTGCCCACCGAGCTGACCGTTGAGCCCGCCGCTACCTATGCCGATGTGGCTTGGGTGCCCGGTGAGAACAACGACAGCTGGAACCTGCGCTATCGTCCCTATGTCGACCCCGCTACTCAAGGTCGCCTCTGGGATCTGCCCTACCCGGGATATGAGGAGCAGATTGAAGGCTTCACGATTTATGACGCTGATGGCGATGGTTACAACTGGTCTCTGGCATTCTCGAGCAATGCACAAGATGATGCGTGCTTCTACAGCTATAGCTATACCAATGAAACTGGTACTTATGAAGCTCTCACCCCAGACAACTGGCTGTTCACGCCCGAGGTGCCAATGGGTGGTACACTCAAGTTCAAGACTTGGAACCGCAGC
>CAMKGM010000135.1 GCA_946412245.1 uncultured Bacteroidales bacterium | reverse complement strand
ACAGCTGCACGGCTGCGGTGAGCGTCTGGATGCGGCCCAGGTTGCGCTTCACGATGAAGCTCTTGTTGAGGCGCACAAGCTTGGTGATCCAGTCATAAATGAGCAGATTGTTGCCGATGGCGATCTCGCACGCGTCACGGCCACCCTTGATGAGCAAGTAGCTCAACTGAGCCGAGTCGAGCACGATGTCGCGGTGATTGGTGACAAAAGTGTAGGGCAACTCCTTGTCCAGATGTTCGGCACCGCTCGTGGTGAGCGTGGTGCCGGTCTTGGCCATCAGCCCCTCGATGAAGGGCTTCATCACCTTGACCTGGAACTCATGCTTGGAGTTCAGCCCGAGCAGCACGTTCTTGAGCTGCGAATACTTGTAATTGGGCAGTGCCATCGCCACGATGTTCTGGAAGCCTGGCTCCTGCACCAGGATCGTCATCGCGGTCTGGAAATCCTTGTCAGGAATCGGGCAGATGTCCTGATATTCCACCGGAATGGGTATTTTCTCGTTCTCTATCATAGTGGTTTGAGTGATTTAACCGAGACGCTCCAGCGCCCCGCAGGTTTAATTTCTTTTTCTTTAAATGGCAAAGATAAACCTTTTTTCAAGAAAAATCCCCTGCAAAGGACATATTTTTTAGATTTTCACCAAAAAACGAGTAAATATTTAAAAAAAATCCATAAAGCTGATTGATATTTAAAATTTATCTTTATATTTGCAAAAATTATTATAAAACCCTTAACGTTCGGGATGTATTGACATAAACCAGGCAGAGTGTAGTATGATACACTTTAGCCATAATTCCTTAAAAACGATGTACGACAGTAAATACGACTCCAAGATGCACGATATCACCATCCCCCTGATGGGCTTCAACGGCTTCCACCATGCGGGAAACAAAGATAGCTTCGAGAATTTTATCGGGCGAGAGAGCATTTTGGATAAACTGAAAATGTGGCTTGTTGATGAGAACCATGGAGAAACCGATACGACCTATTCCACAAATTACTCTGGTGCATATTTAATTACTGGTTTTCGAGGCATGGGCAAAAGCGCGTTTGTCCACAAAGCCATTAATGACATCACAAAGCATGACGAGGGGAAAAAGAAAAATAAAGCTCATTATGTCCCAATCTCCATCAATGTTGGCAACGATATGTTAACGAGCAAAGAGTTGCTCTATATCATCTGCAAACTCTTGTCCGCAAAATTTGATGAGGAAACCCGCCTATTTAATTCTAACAAAAAAAAGAAATCAAAATGGGATGTGTTAGGTCTCACCAAGTGGCAAAAGCAAGGATTCTTGAGCCATTTAAACTTACTTGTTGGCCGCATAACAGCGTTAGCACTAGCTATCTATTCATTAAACCGTGTTTTTTTCAAAAACATTCAAACTCTTTTCGCCAATGACACCAACATTCTCAGATCAGTCATAGAGACTAAAACTACTATACTTTCAGAGACGATTATGCATTTGGGCGATACCGAAACATTCAGTAACAGTTTGCTATGGCTCATATTAGGCATCTGCTCACTGCTGGCTTTTTTCCTTATGCGTCGCATATATTATCGCATCTGGAACTATTCAGGTGGCAAATTTTTTATCACCTCATGGCAAATAAAACGGACATTTCGCCACCTGAATGAACGCATCGACAGCGAAATGACCGAATCATCTGAATATGGTTTTGACTCAGCCAAAAACTCAAAACCTATGGATATTATCCCAGGACTTAAATTCATGAAAAACAAAAAAAATATTTATCCTATAGCGCAGACATCCGAAATTCAGGATCTTTTAGTCAAACAACTCGATTTAATCAAGAATTTACATTGCACAAACTTTCGACTCATTTTTATCATTGACGAATTGGACAAAGTTTCTCCCGAAGACATTGAAAAACAAATTGTTCCCGAATACAACTCTGCCAATGTTGTTAACGGCAACTCCACCTATAACAGCAGGCAACGAGCATTTGTAGGGCTACTTGCTAATATGAAATACTTCATCTCCAGCTCCGAAGCTAAGTTCATCTTCATCACTGGATATGATATGTATGAAGCGACTCTTGCCGACATCTCGAACCGCGAGTTCAATATCCACAGTATCTTTAACGGCTATATCAACGTGAGCAGTTTTTTAAGAAAAACTGGCTACAATACGGGTGCCGACTCACTGATTGAGGAATACCTTTGTCACATGCTCATGTCCAAGTATAACGATAAGGATCATGATAGCAGGCCAACAGACTTACAAGACTATGCCAATTTCATTAGAAAGGCCTGGGATACTGACGAAAAAACGCGGCAACAATATGAGGTGCTTTTAGAACGGCGGATTAACTTCCTTCGCCACTTTCTCACATACCTCTTTTACATGAGCAACGGCTCCCCCAAGAAACTGGCCATGTATATGGAAAAATATGTGAGAAGCAAGCAACGAATAGAAGAGCAGATTAGCATAAAGTCTCAGAAAGACAATGAGAGCGAACATAAAGACATCGCACTTGGTCTAGACGATTATTGGACAAACTGCGATTATTTCTTGTATTTTGACATCCGCAACATTCAAAAGATTGAATTTATCAATTATCTCATCTATCCCATGATCAAGAACTTGATTGCCAAATCAAGTATCTATAACG
>CAMKGM010000134.1 GCA_946412245.1 uncultured Bacteroidales bacterium | reverse complement strand
GCGTTGAACTTGTAGCGCACGGTGACCTGGAGCTCGCGCGAGTCGCGGTGTTGCGCCTGGCACATGTTGCGTAAGCCATAGTGCAGCTGCACCTTTTCTTGTGCGTCGAGCAGGTTGCGGCCTGCAATTTTCACACTCAGACGGTCGTTGAGGAATGTCTTGGTCAGGCTCAAGTAGAGGTTGAAAAGGCCTCGGGTGAGCGACACGTTCTCCATGTCGCCCTTAGTAGTGATGTCGAGGCTGGCACTGGCTGTGAGAGTGGGCAGAATCTTGATGTTGTTGTTAAGCTGAATCAGGAAGATAGGGCGCTTGGGGCTGATGGTGCCAATGGGGGTGGGAATCCGTGTCCAGTCCTTGATCATGCCCAGTGAGAGCTGTGGCTCGAAGATGCCAAACTTGGGGTTAAGGTTAAGCATCAAGCGCATCTTGTGGCTGTGGTCAAGGTTCTCACGGGTGAGAAGGGTGGTGGCTTCGCTGCCAGGCACCTCATGCGCCACGTTGATGATGTGGTCGCTCACGTGCTTGTATTCGGCCATGAGGCTCATCCATCGCCACATGACCATGAGACCTACCTGATTGTTGATTGATGGCTTGAGAGTGGGATTGCCGCTCTCCCAAGTGAAGCGGTTGGCGTAGGTCACGTTGCTGGTGAGCTGCCAGTAGTAGGGTCGCTGAATCTTCATGCTATAGTTGAGCATGAGTTGCACTGCGCCGGCTCGTGCCTGCAGGCCCACGGTGGGGAACAGGTGATGATAGGTACGACTCTGCTCGGCAATTCGCTCGCCCATGCTGTAGTAGTCGCTTGTCACATTCTCGTTGCGCAAGCCCAGGCGCATTGAACCGAAGGGCAATGGGCGGGCATATTCCACAAAGAAGGCATAGCCCTGCTCGCGCTGCTCAGTCACCGACGAAGGCACCACCTGCTCGGGGTTAAGGTACTCGTCGTTGCGGCGGGTGTTGCTCAGCTCGGTGCCTGCTTGCAGATTGCCACCGAGTACTGGCCATGAGAGCACAAGTTTTCCTGCCAGTAGCTGGCTGCGTGCCATGCTTTGCGCTGTGACGATGCGGCTATCGCGTTCCTGGCTCACCTCATCGTTGAGCTGGTGCTTGCGGTCTTTGTAGAACATATAGTCGAGGTTAAGGTCGATGCCCAGCTTGCCCACCCTGCCGTTGTAGTAGGCATTGAGGGTGTGGGGCATGTTATAGGTTGAGTGATAATCGGCAGTGTTCTCAACGTGGTCGTAGAATTGGCCATCGGCAATCACGTCGGCAATCATCGTGCCGTGGCTTTTGTTCTTGAAATACCACTTGGTATCGTAGCGCACGCCCATTGAGTGGTTGTCGCCCAGCACATAGTTCACGCCCACCGAGCTGTAGAGCGACTGGCTGTGGCTCTTGTCCTTGAGATGCTGGTCGAGGAGCCAAGTGGTGTCGGCCTGCACGTCAAACTTTATCAAATCGTTATTTTCCCAGCGGTCGTCGTTATACCACACGGCACCAAACACATCCATACCGCCCTTGCGGTAGTTCCAGTTGATGCCGGTTGCAATGTCCATGTTCTTGCCCTGATAATAGTTGGCCTCGGCATCGAACGAGAAGCCCTCGCCCTGCGGACGCTTGGTTTTGATGAGAATGACGCTCTCCACATCGGCTTTGTACTTGGCACCGGGGTTGGTGATGAGTTCCACGCTCTGGATATTCTCGCTGCTGAGTTGTGCGAGCTCGCTTTCGTTACGCATCTGCCGGCCATTGATGTAGATGAGCGGTGTACCCTTGCCGAACACCTCCACGCTTGTGCCTTTCTTTTGCACGCCCGGCAGATTGCCGAGTACCTCGGTGGCTGTACCGACTTTGCTCAAAAGCGTACCGTCAACGTCGGTCTTGATGCCCTCGGTGGTGAGTTTGTAGGTGGGTCGCACACCTTTCACTACCACCTCGCCGAGCATCGTGGCTCCGGGTTGAAGTTGTATTGTACCTAAGTTGCCGGCCGTGGCGTTGACACACTTTGTCTCATAACCGATGTATGTGAGCTTGACTATAACGTCTGATTGTTCGGCGGTGAGCGAAAACGTGCCGGCATCATCGGTCATTGAGCCCGATAAGAATGTGCTGTCGACAGGATTGAGAAGCACCACGTTAGCGAAAGCGAAGGGCTGGCCCTGCTCGTCAACGACAGTACCCGTGAATGTCGCGGCAGCTGCGGTGGTTATAGCCACTGCCAGCGATAGCATGAAAAATGGAATGCGTTTCATATTTGTATCTGTTTTGTGTTTGTTCTTTTGGTGGCAAAATATTGCCCTTTACATTCCAGCAGACGACACTAAAGGATGAATTGTTACAACAAAAAAGAAAATTCTTGGGAAATGTGGGGAAGGGTGGGAATCTTGGGAAAGGTGGGAATCTTGGGAAAATTGCGGGTGCTTTTTGTGTAGCTCATTGATTTCCAGTTGTATGGATTGTTTTTGGGTTGTACTGCTTTCGTGAAAGTTTGTACTGCTTTCGTGAGAATACTGTGTACTTTCGTTAGTGGTTTTTTGTGTACTTTCGTGCGGTAAGTCTAAAAGGAAAACTAT
Source organism: uncultured Bacteroidales bacterium (assembly GCA_946412245.1). Taxonomy (GTDB): domain Bacteria; phylum Bacteroidota; class Bacteroidia; order Bacteroidales; family Muribaculaceae; genus Sodaliphilus. The sequence goes on along the minus strand of CAMKGM010000134.1, from coordinate 67 downwards.
GTCAAAGAGCGCGGGTGGGTGTGGGACAAAGATAGTGTAGTGTGCTAATCGTGGCAATGATATTAAC
>CAMKGM010000133.1 GCA_946412245.1 uncultured Bacteroidales bacterium | reverse complement strand
CATGATGAGCATGAGGGATATCACTTAGGTTTTGATGATGTTTAATTCCAGGTACCAGACAAGAGGTAGTCAATAAGGTCGGTAACGTCCTTGATGCTCACGCCATTGTCCTGGTTGCAGTCGGCGGCGTCAGTATTGATGGCCGACGCGTCGCCGCTGAGCAGGTAGTCGATCAGTGCGGTCACATCAGAGATGTTCACTTCGCCGTCACCGTTTACGTCGCCACGCAACGTAGTGCAGATGATAGCCACATTGTCCACCGCGAAGTAGTCGCCCGGTCTATTGACGCTGAGGTCCTTGGTGTAGCTCCATTCCAGCGTGCATTCCCCTGCGGGCAAGTAAACGGAATAGGTTTCCCAGCCAGCGTTCTGATACTCGCCGTAAGCGATTTGCTCCACGCCGTTGATGCTGAAAGAGCATCTGTCATGCAGCGTTGATGTGCCTTCGCCCCAGGCCTTGAAGTCAAACTTCAGAATATCGCCCTCGACAGCGGTAACCGTCGCCGTCATCACCGAGGAGCTGCTTGCCACGCCCGCGTTGCCTGACTGGGCATACATGCGGCTACCCTCCTGTATAGCTGTCCAGGGATAATCCCCCGTGGACTCGAAGTGGATGTTGCCGCCCTCGACGTTCAATGCTTTGTCAAGCAATTCAGGAGCGGTGAAATAGCCCGGATTACTGGAACCGCCGTCGATGCGGGCATAGGCCTTGTCCACGTGGTTGCCATCATAGGTCGTTCCCTTGCCGCCCACCAATTTGGTGCAATAATAGAACATATAATCGGAACTCGTCACGGCTGCCGTGCTCCAGTCGTCGCCCACATGGATGGTTTTCAGGTTAGTGCAATCAAAAAACATCCATTTCATATTGGTCACCTTGGCAGTATTGAAACTGCTCAAGTCAAGGCTCGTCAAGGCTGAACAATTTTCGAACATCCTGTTCATTGTGGTCACGTTGGCCGTATTGAAGTTGCTTACGTCGAGGCTCGTTAAACTGTTGCAATCACTAAACATGATACCCATATTGGTCACATTAGCGGTGTTGAAACTGCTCACGTCAAGATCCGTTAAGGCACTGCACCCCCAGAACATGCTTTCCATGTTGGTCACGTTGGACGTATTGAAATTACTTAAGTCTAGACTCGTCAAGCCACAGCAATTACTGAACATGTCACCCATGCTGGTCACGTTGTCCGTAATGAAGCTGCTCACGTTGAGGCTTGTCAAAAGTTTACAATTTCGGAACATGTATCTCATATCGGTCACATTAGCGGTGTTGAAATTGCTCACATTAAGACTTGTTAGAGATTCACAATGGTCGAACATGCCATACATATCATTTACAACAGTCGTATTAAAGTGGCTCAAGTCGAGGCTCATCAAAGATTCACAATTATAGAACATACATCGCATATCAGTCACATTGGCCGTGTTGAAGGAACTCAGGTCAAGATTCTTCAAAGAAGAACAACCACCGAACATCCAACCCATATTGGTCACCTCACTAGTGTTTAAGTAGGCGATTCCGGTGATGGATTGAAGATTCTCCATATCACAAAACCAGCTGTATGTGGTCGTCGGGGTAGCAATGACGAATAGGGATTTAAAGACCACTCGGGTCACACTGGTGTAGGTGCCATCCAAGTACCACCCAGGGGAGCTGTAGCCAGTGTTCAAGTCATAGGTCGTGCCAGTGCGGGTGCTACGCTCGTTATCGTAGTAGAACGTCAGCGTCGTGTTCGACGGCGTGTAGTTGGCATAGGCCTCGACAGCAGCCTGCATGCCCAGGGCGCACATCATCGCCGCCACGAGGGCGAAGAGTCTAAAGAGTTGTTTCTTGCTCATAGTTATCGGGATTTATTGGTTAAATAAAATATTGTTGGCGATTCGGAGTATCTTGCGAGATGCTCACCACAAAGGTAATAAAGTTTTTCCATTTTCCATCATCGGTTTGCCCATTTCCCATCTCCCGTAGTCGCCTTATATATATACTGAGATTTAACTAACATTTTTATTAACAACTAATTACAATAACAACAACATGATGAGACGACTTTTGAAATTTATGAATTACGCGGCTCAGCTCATGGCACTGATCGATATCTGAAAGCTCATTAAGCCCGATTTCCTTCGTGTTTCCAAGGATGAATGGGCTTCGTGTTACAATCTCAGGCTCCACAGTTTCAATGGTGGGAGCCGGATAAAAATTGTCGTTGTTCATTGTGTTCTTGTCTTTGTTAGATGGTTAATACTCATGGTGATTTTGTCGGTCGAAGTTTTTCGACGATCTTCACCAGTTTCTTTGAATTCTTGAGTATCGTAGCAATAGTCTCGCATACGATCACAATACCGTCAATAGCGTTTCCTGCTTTTGATTTCTTTGCAGCTACACCCGTGACGGTTCATCTTGTTTCTTCTCTTCTTCTTTCTCGTTCTTCTTGTCACGGCCCCAATTGTGGATCTTCTCTGCGATATCAACCACAGAACTCAATGCGAATAAGGCCATGACGAGTTTTGGTAAATTGTTCATTGTCTTCTCTCTGTTTTGTTTGTAAATGTTAGTTTAAATTGTTAATAAAAATGTCGTCTAATTCTCTTACATATAAGGGTTTAATGTAAGAATGAGAAGGAGCGAGAAAAAGTTGTTTATGATGGATTTTTTGGATATTATTGAAGAAATCAATATCTTTCCTCTATAAAAGGAGAACAAATTGCCCCGCAAATGCCTTAAAATGGGC
>CAMKGM010000132.1 GCA_946412245.1 uncultured Bacteroidales bacterium | reverse complement strand
GTAATGAAGTCGATCGAACGATATCAGCCGAGATTGTAGCTATCATATATCATTTTTTTTGCAAAGATATCAGCCTTTTTTTAGATAGCCAAACGATATCAGCTTTTTTTTAGATATTTTTGAATTATCAGTACTAATTTAGGTACGAAGCCAACTGTGCTGAATCCAAAATAATTAGTTTTTTAAAAGGGGAACACAAAACCACTATTTTGTATCTAGTATAAGCTAGTTTTGCCAAAGCAAGACCCAGCCGAGGATGTGACATCACCCTCGGCTTAACTCGGTATTGAAACTATTTCTGTGTGTTAGTTTCTACAATCGGTTGCGCTCGTCTTGGCCGGCATGGCTGCCCTTGTAGCGGCTGCGCATTATTTCTTAAATCTTCTCGAATAGTTTGTGTCGGAGCGGTTTTGTGCACCACGAACACGGCTTTGACCAAATTTATGTGTATATCTTATCTGAAAAGATATGTTATTGTATTTGGGTTTTTCTCTATATGCGTATGATTCAGTGTTATAGTGATATGCTGGCCTGTAATTTAGCAGGTTAAAGGCGTCAACACTTATAGTTCCACCGAATTTGAATTCCTTGCTGAATGATGCGCTGAGCAAATGCTTATGGTGCCCTATTCTTAATACTCCCTTAAATGGCGTATAGTAGTTATAACTCAATGTGGCCCTGATACCACCCCTGGAAGAAAGATTGAAGAAATTGCGAATTCCCGCTTCTCCACCCCATGTCTTGTAACTTACATCCTGGCCATCAATTGTACCTTGGTCACGGTCATAATCAGCGGCTGCATTTAACGACATTCGCCAGATTCCGTTAAAAAATACCTTTTCTACGTTGCAATAGAGTGAGAATGACTGCTCGTTTCCATAATTTGCCACACTGCTCACTGTGGTATTGTTCTCAGCGAGAAAACGATACTCACTGAAGGCATCAGAGCCATAACTATAAGACGCTCCAATCATATAATCTCCGAGAAACCTATAACTCAAATTCATATCACTGTAAATCATCGGCTTAAGATAAATGTTTCCCATGCTATAGGTGTTCTCTGAAGTCCATATCTTAAATGGATTCAAATAATTATAAAAAGGTCGCACAATAGAACGAGACAAGTCCAATGCAATTCTGTGGTTGCCATTCGCCAAATCAACCAACAAGCTTAATCGTGGAAAAAAATTCCAATAATTGCGGTTGAATTTCTCATTTGAGCTCACTTGATGGCCCTTGACACGTGTATTCTCGGCACGCAATCCCAGGGTGGTGCTGATTACATTGCTCCACTTTTTGTCATACGTCATGTATAAGGCATTCACCTTTTCATCATACTCAAACAGATTGCTGCTTCCCTCGTTTTTGACATATTCCTTTCCATTGTGATCATAGCGGACAAAATCATTAGAGAGATGTGAGGCATCGAACTCATACCCCGACTCAAGTGCACTGCCATCATTAAATGAGTGGTTATAACTTCCCTTAAATTCATATCCATAGCTATCTACGGTAGTGTTTTGCTTAAAGAGGGAATATGGGACAACTTCGCGAGATTCAACTCCGCTTGCATACTCCATAGTCCCCAGTGAAGCGTTTACCGATGAGGAATAATTGGCACTCACATCCAGATTACTTCCTTTATCGTCTGTCTTAAGATGATAATAGGCCACCATACTCATTTCTGGCTTTCTGTAGGGATTATCGGTTTCAGCGTATGACTTTGAATACTTGTCAATTGTGCCTCTAAGATAGTTTGAACTTATAGTCGTAGACTTACTGTTACTTTCAGAGCCGCCGATATAGAATGAAGTTCCCAGGGTACTTCGCTTTGTCAAGTCATAAGATAGACTGATATTTCCATTCAAGAAATGGCCAGTAGTCTGACTATTACTGGAATTGAGGATATCTGTATAACTATCCTTGTAATTATAGGTCGTCTCCTTTTCAGTTTGCGAATTGTAATACAGATAACTCAGATTGGCCGAGGCATTAAATTTATTCTTTGAATAGCCTAAATACAAACTGGCCCTTGGCGTTATTTTCTCTCCAAGATATGTTGCGCTCACGCTTGCGCTTCCCGTTAGTCCCTCATTAGGATTCTTCTTCATGACAATATTCACAATGCCTCCTGTAGTCGATGCCTTGTAAGAACTATTTGGAGACATTATAATCTCTATCTTTTCAATCCTATCAGCAGGTACTGAACGTAGCATCTCCATAAGTGAGGAATTGTCCATCACCGGCTTTCTGCCATTAATATATATTGTGGATGTACCCTTGCCTAATATACTGACGGTATTGTTCTCCACGCAGACCAATGGAGCATATCGCAGTAATTCATAACTGTCAATACCCACAAGCTCAGAAGGACCAGGTTTATATATAAATTTACCAGGTTCTTGCTTTAGTCTAGCAGCGGAAGCGGAAACCACCACTCCATTAAGCCGCGTTGCATTTGCTTGCAGTTTGATAGTGCCCACGTTGTCTCGGGCGCAAAGGCGATGCTCGGTTTTGTAGCCGACGTAGGTGATGCGGGCGATGACTTTGCCGTGGTCGTTGGGGATGACGAAGCGGCCGCTCTCGTTGGTCACACCGCCGCCCACCATCGTCGAGTCGGCAGGGTTGAGCAAGGTGACGTTGGCATAAGGCAACGGCAGGTTATTCTCGTCAACCACCAAGCCCTTCAAGTGGTGCTCGGTCTTGTTGATGCATTCCACATAGATATCGTTGTTATCGCCCATGATCATCTGGATGGGATAA
>CAMKGM010000131.1 GCA_946412245.1 uncultured Bacteroidales bacterium | reverse complement strand
GTCTGACTGATGAAGAGTACAATCTTGATAATGACTATTCCAGTTTCACTACGGCATTGAAAAGCGCAATGAAGGTTTTAGAGACAAAAATTGATGAAGAGAAGAAACTCTATGGCTTTTTAGGATAGATAATTATTGGGCGACAGATATGGATTAATGGGGTTACTGATGAACAACCCTCATGAGCAACTCTTTGCATAAACGCGGATTGCGCTAATTCTCACTGATTTCATTCAGCGTTAATTCGTGTAATCAGCGTTTAGACAACTGCTGTTGAACTATAACCCGAACATCTCAAAAACACCTACATTTCACCGAACGAATCCCCCACAAAACCTGCATAATTCAAGGAAAAATCCACTTATTCCATCTTTTTAATGCGATTTTTTCTGACTTATTCCGTTTTTTCAATGGATAAAATACCCACTTATTCCATTTTTCTCCTTATGTTGCCTTGTCTAATATGTTGTCACGGTTGTTTGAAGAACCATGAACTGCACCCAAAAATCAGGCACAAAACCTTTGGAGTGCAGTTCAAGTTCACTCTACGCTCTAACCTCTAAGCCCTAAGCAGCGAGCAATGCGAGCCCTAAACCCTAGACCACTCGCGCAGCTAACCCTAAGCTTTAAGCTGCGAGCATAGCTCGCAATTCTGCTTTTTGTCATGGACACGGGTGAGGGGAAGTTGTACCTTTGCAATGAGGGGGCGAGCAATGCTTTTAACAATTCGTTAACATTCCCCCCCCCGCACCTTATTTTGTTTAGGGGACTTTCGTTATCCATTCGTTATCAGCGATTTGGCTGTTTTGGAGGATTGAGGGCCGATCTTGCTTTTTGACGGCAGCAAGCGGCCAGAACGGCATTCTCTAGAAAATGAGCGACCTGGTGACGACGACAATCAGCATACTTGACAAATATAAAGTACTACTTTACTTTTGTCAAGTAACACAATAACTTACTGATAGTCAGAATAATTAAAAGCTAAAAACCTTGATAACACTTTAAAAAAAGTACTGCTAAATGGACAAAAAATTCAAAAAAAAGGATATTTTTCTTGTGCAAAATGCAAAACTACTGTATTTTTGCCAAAAATAAAGTAGCACTTTATATTTGTCAACTCATTACCTATTGTTATGTACGACAGGATATTATCACATGAATTACAGCGATTGAAAGGGCTTTTTCGTGTAGTCACAGTCATTGGGCCGCGGCAATCAGGGAAAACTACATTGTGCAAAATGGTGTTCCCCCATTACCACTATGTCAACCTTGAGGATGAAACCATTGTGAGCGAGATGGAATTGAACCGCAAGGGTTTTATCGAGCACTATTGTGACGGTCTCATCATCGATGAAGTGCAACGGATGCCCGAAATCCTCAACTCGGTTCAAGTCGTTGTTGACGCTAATCCCCACGCTAACATCGTGTTGACAGGAAGCAATAACCTGCAAATATCCCAAAAGGTAACCCAATCACTCGCAGGCAGGACGGCCATACTGACATTGCTGCCATTATCGGTAGCAGAATTGAATCAAGCAGACTGCTCGCTTAATGACTTTGAAATCATGCATCGAGGTTTTTATCCGAGTGTTTGGGCTAACGGAGTGCCCGCCATTGATGTTTATCGGCAATATTACAACACCTACATTCAAAGGGATATCCAACAGGTGATGAACATCCGGCACTTGAGCGAGTTTCGCAAATTCATTATCTTGAGTGCATCGCGGGTGGGGTGTGAGTTCAACGCAATGAGTATATCGAATGAGTTGGGCATTTCGCTCCCCACTGTCCAAGAATGGATGAATGTCCTAGAGGCCACCTTTGTTGCATTCAGGTTGCATCCGTTTTACCGCAACATCGGCAAGCGACTTATGAAAACGCCCAAGGTATATTTTCACGACGTGGGACTTGCTTGTTATCTGCTGGGCATCCAAAACGCCCAGCAACTCGAAACGCATCCGCTTAGAGGGGCCATCTTCGAGAATATGGTTGTTACAGAATTCTTGAAGCACCAAATGAATCATGGCTTAGACAATAACCTGTATTTCTACCGTGACCGTAGCCAGCGTGAAGTCGATATCATACAGGACTGTGGATTACAGTCGCTAAGGGCATTTGAAGTGAAGCTGGCTCCAGCCATCCACAGTGATTTTTACAAGAATCTGCAGTACTTCACGGGGTTATTCAAGCAAGAAACCCAAGTGGCACAAGTCATCAATACCGGATCAGATAAAAACGAAGACCCTTTCACCGGCCATTTCAATTATCGTGAAATCGAGAACCACTTGAATCAACTGCCGTGAAATGAGTTGGGCCAAAATAATGTAAGTATTATTTTGGGAGAATCATTTCAAATACTTATATTTGCACCCGAATAAGAAATATAATTTCAATAACCTGTAAGACATTAACAGAGAGAATCAAGACTATGAACGAAATCGAAAAATTGCAACCCACGTGCATCTGGCGCAACTTCTATGCGCTGACACAGGTTCCCCGTCCCTCGGGACATGTTGAGAAAATCCAGCAGTTCCTGCTCGACTTTGCCAAGAAGGTGGGCGTTGAGGCCTTCCAGGATCCCGCCGGCAACATCGTGATGCGCAAGCCTGCCACCCCCGGCATGGAGAACCGCAAGTGCATCACCATGCAAGCCCACATGGACATGGTGCCCCAGAAGACGCCCGAATCCAAGCATAACTTCGAGACCGATCCCATCGAGCCCTATATCGACGGCGAGTGGATCAAGGCCCGCGGCACCACCCTGGGTGCTGACGATGGTCTGGGCGTGGCAGCCATCATGGCAGTCATGGAGGACAACACCCTCAAGCACG
>CAMKGM010000130.1 GCA_946412245.1 uncultured Bacteroidales bacterium | reverse complement strand
CGATTCGGTTGATTTCGTCTTCGACTGTAAGCTGAGCATAGACCCTCTTAATCATCTCATCATTGGCGTGGCCAGTCATGCGGCACAACCGTTCTGGACTGACGCCCTTCCTGATCATGTTAGTTATAAACGTGCATCTAGCATCGTGGCTGGATAAAGTCTTATATAACGGTTTCCTTACTTCTTTTTGAGTTGAGTCAATTTTGACGATTTCCCTGTCTAATCCTGCTTTCTTAGCTATTCGTCTAATTGCTTCATTATATGTATTATTGCCTTTACCTTTCGTCTTTTCTTCAAATTCCTTCGGGTCAACAAGTGAATGGTTCTTGATTTTGTCCATCAACATTGTAACCTTGGGAGTTATGGGAATAATCGCATTGATGTTCTCCTTCGTTGTAGAAACAACGATATACTTATATTTCTTTCCTTGCTTGACCTTGTAGTTCCCGGTGAGCAGTTTGGCCAAGTCTGAAACACGCTGACCACACTCAAGATGAAGCAAGAATACATCACGGTACTCCTCTTCAACTGGGGTTAGACCAGAACAACTCTCTATTGCTGCAACTTCATTATCTAGCAGAGGGATATGCCCCATTTGGTCTTCTCTACGAGGATCATCAACTTTAATCCAAACGACTGGGCTGGGTGCTTTTTCTTGGGGGACGAGCACTTTATTGATCAGCAAGGCGATGATGGCGCCACAACGGTTCAATTGGCCGACACCAAAGTTTCTCCTGCTGCCATCTTCTTTACTCTTGTTCATCTTGTTAATCAGGTACTCCTTATACATATTTAAACCTCTCTGGCTAAATATCTGCATGGTTTTATCCTTCTCCCGCAAGGTGTCAACAAAACGACCAAACTCACTCAGGAGCGATTCGCTTTGACGTTTTGTGCTGTCCTTGATAGATGGCTTAACGTAGTTATGGTAATACTCCAGTGCATCAGCTGCAACATAAACGAGGTTGATTTTCTTCTTAGCCATATCCCTATTGATGAATTTTTTGAGTGTTTCTGCTATGTCATCGACATTATTGTTGCAAATATACTCAATAAATTCAGAAAAATAGCCTCTCAACTTATTTAAATAATTGTTGGCAATTTTGTTGTTACGATTATCCTGCTTACTCTGGATATTTGATATCACTGCAAGCTGCCTCTCTTGATCCCATTGGCCGGCATAAACCTTCATCTTGGTATATATTCGATACCGCTTACCGTCTACGCTAGCAACGAGGTATATCTGGCAGGGATGCGTTGAATGCGAATTGCGTAAATAGAATTTCAACTTGCTCTCTCTGTAAAATATTTGTCCTTTTTTGCTCATAATTTTGACACAGAATTTGATCACACACTACTATTTATGGTAACATTTTGAACCCTTTTTGTACCCAAATTTTGTGTCATTTTAGCCATTTTAATGGCTAAACCATGGAAGCAAGCCCGAAAATCGACTGTAATAACAATCTAAATATCAGTTGTTTATGCCGATAAAAAGTTGGCACGGTAATTGCAGATATAGATGTGAACTCATAATTTTTGGAGGTTTTTTAGGGTTAAACATGATTGTCAGCATCGCTCGGGAGAGTCGTGCTGATTTTTTTTGTATTGCCGCTATGCGGTGTTGCGGGTTGCGGGAGTTGGTTTTTCTGTGTAATTTTGCGGAAATTATCACGATGATTGATGCTATGACCGAGAAAGAGAAAATGTTGGCCGGACTGCCCTACTCTGCTGTGGATGAGCAGCTGTTGCGGGAGTTGAATGCGTGTAAGGATGTCATCCGTCACTATAATGAGCTGCTGCCGTCGATGATGGCTGAGCGCACGGCGTTGCTCGTGGAGCTACTGGGACATGTGGGGGATGAGAAGCTGCTGATCAACCAGCCGTTCTACTGTGACTATGGGAAACACATCAGCGTGGGCAAACGTTTTTTTGCCAACTTCAACTTCACGGTGCTTGACGAGGCGCGTGTGACCATCGGCGACGACTGCTTTATCGGTCCCAACGTGGGCATCTACACGGCCTGCCACAGCACCGATCCGGTGGAGCGCAACACGCGCCGCGAGTGGGCGCTTCCTGTAACCATCGGCGACAATGTGTGGATCGGGGGCTCAGTAACCATCCTGGCAGGAGTGACAATAGGCGATAATGTGACCATCGGCGCCGGCTCGGTGGTGACGCGCGACATTCCGTCGAACTGCGTGGCCGTGGGTAACCCTTGCCGCGTGATTAAGCACCTGTAAAGTCTTTGCTTGACGCAGCAGTAAGATAGGGGGCGGCTTGATGTGGCCCCACTTGACGCAACAAATGCCGTTACGGTCTTGGGTGACCATAACGGCTTGATGCGTTGTAGAGTCGCGGGGCGTGCCCGCGTCGTCCCTTACAGCGGGGATTTACTTGTAAACGGTGTCGCTGACAGTGAGGCTGTAACGACCCTTAGCGCGACGACGGGCAAGAACCTTGCGGCCGTCGGCAGTGCGCATGCGACTGCGGAAGCCATGCTTGTTGGCTTTCTTACGGTTCGAGGGTTGGAATGTTCTTTTCATTTCTTATCTCTTTTTTTAGTTGTTCCGAATTTTTTTCGCAAAATGCGGTGCAAAATTAGTCCTTTTTTTCAAATTACACAAATCCAAATGCATTTTTGCAGAAAAGTTTTTGTTTTTTTTTCTCAAAATCACTACTTTTGCACCCACATTAGACTGATTACAAACAATATTCACATAAAATAATAGTACAACAACTACAATTATGATTAACGCTCAAGACATCAAGAACGGAACGTGCATCCGCCTGGACGGCGATCTGTATTTCTGCATCGAATTCCTTCATGTAAAGCCCGGTAAGGG
>CAMKGM010000129.1 GCA_946412245.1 uncultured Bacteroidales bacterium | reverse complement strand
TGTTGCTCAGGTACTTAAAAAGTTATATTTGTAATAGTGTTGCGGAATTAAGGATCAATAGATATAAAAATCGCAAAATGTTGAGGCACAAAGATAGAGCCATGATGTACCATAACTCGGTACATCTTGCAACAAAAAACTTAACAAGGTTGTTTTTTGATTGAGGGCAAAAAACGTGAGCCGCCAATTACATTTATTGGGGTACGTAGGACCGACCCTGCTAACGTAGTTGTGGCTCACGTATAAGTAGAGCCATCAAACTACCTCGTTAGCAATACTGAAAGTGTCCTACGTTTTCAATAAATAAGGCGGTATGATGTCTTTGTTTACCCTCGATGTAGTGATAAAACCAGAGGTTTTAACTCTGCAAAGGTAAGAAATTTTTTCCAACTGAAGGGAAAAATTCCAACAAATCAGATGATTCTAGTGTTCAAGAAGATGCGGAATGACGGTTTCACATCCATTTTTCCTTTGTTGACGCTGAAGAAGCGGTTAGGGTTGCCCTGCTCATCATAGGTTAAAATGAAGTCGTTGTCGGCTTCATAGACGAAGCGTTTGACAAGATTACCACATTTGAGCACAACACCGCCAAACTTGCGAAAACTATCTCCCTTGTTAGTAAGCAGATGGAAGATTCCATCAGTCAGAGGAAGGTCGATGAAGTAACCTTCAATGGCCTTTGCGAACAAATCGTGGTTGACCGGCACGACGAGGTTGCCATCATAGATTTTCGGCATAGGTGGGAACACTTCACTTGTGCGCATGAGGTGTTCCCATGTAATCTCGGTTCGAGGTGGTAATGGCTGGTCAAACACGTGAGCCTGGGATATGGCATAGATGGTTTCATCGTTTGCCTTGTATGTCCAGGGACTAACATCCGCAAAACCAGTTGGGAGTTTTGCGGCGACAACAATGCCGATGATTTGGTCAAACGGCATTTCGTGATAGAGTGGAACAATGCCCATGAGTTGGGCGAGTTCGAGGGACTGCTGCCATTCGAGCGATTTGCTTGAATGGGTCTCATACTGTTGCCACGATGTGGCTTGAACCAGAACGTGGCGCGGCTCTTTGCCAAGGTCAACGCCTAAGTCGTAGGCATCGACAAGCCCTGTGACGAGCATACTCGCAGAGGGCTGGTTGATTGAAATAACAGGTTTTTCCATAAACTAAAAAGTACATAGTTAATGGGTTGCGGCTAATATTGGCCGTAACAACAACCTAAATAATCTACAAATATAGTATTAAATGTGTGCCACATTCGTGCACACTCACCATAATAAATCTAAAAATATATGATTTTTTTGACTACCCCAAATCGTAGATTGTGGCAATAGTTTCCCAATGTATTATATATGCAATTTTCGTGCCATTAAAAATGGTTATAACAAACCGATGTCAATGGGGATAGGATAATACAAAGGCACTCGCTCCCACCATGAGAACGAATGCCTTTGTTGAGATTTTGGTATGTGCTGATTAAGCGGGCTCCAGCACTTGTGGCAAAATGGCTAATTCAAGAGCTTCCTCGATTTTGCACATCGTTTCGATTGAAAGGTTCTCGTGACCTTTCAAAATTCGAGACACATACTGCTGGCTGCAGCCCATGCGCTCTGCTAGCGCACGTTGGGTCAATCCCAGCTCTTCCATTTTGTCAAGCATCATCATCGCTATTTTCTGGGAGTGACGAAGCCACGACTTGTTTTCAAGTCGCCAGCTGGCTCTCTCTCGCCATTGCGACGGCGTTGCCGATTGGTGTTGCCTAAGTCTATTTGCAGTCTCGTTCATAGTTACCCGAAATTATAGCGTGTTAAGATAATCAATAAATCCATCGTCGTCGATGATTCCCTCATTGAGCAAGAACTGCCGCACATTCTCCATCTTCACAAGTTCCGCTTGTGTGTGCTCACGTTCTTGCATTGTGGCGGTCAACTTGATTGCTCCACCAGTGATGATATACACTCCGCTTGCAAGTTTGATAGCATAGATGCGCAGCCATGACGAGTGTCGTATTCGTTGTTTCAGCCTGGCCTTTTCCTTGCCTAGCGTCACATCTGCCATCCGTGAATTTTCGAGCGGACGGAAGATGGCATCAAGGTCAGCGTCAGGTGAGATATCCATGATGACACATTGAAGCCTTTCGCTGTCTTCAATGGTGTCCATGATGGCTTGGTTTATATCAGTAATCTTGAAGTAAGATGACAAGTCCTCGATGTTCGCCTTGAAAAAGGCGCGAAGCCAAGCCACATCGTTCCATTGCTCAAAAAGATTGTATAGCGCGTTGTCGGTGTCGCCTTCATAACGCACTGCCCACAATCTTCCATCCTCAGTTATATCATCAAACGTCATCATATCTTGCCAAAACTTTTTGCAAAGGTAATAACAACTTTTGAGTTGTACAACTTTTAGATTGTATTTTTTCAAAAAAGTTTAAAGAACACCGCTACTCGGTAAAGCGAAAGTATCTCGATAGGGAAACTTTTCGCAGCCGATGTATAGGGTATCGAAAGCGTCGGTGCCGTCGGTGCGGTGTTCGAGCAAGTTTTCCTCATTCTCGGCAAGTTTTTCACCGCCCTTGTCCTTGCGGAAGCCATTGCGTCCACGAGTGACCCCTGCCGTCTGAATGGCCAGGATTAGGTCATCGTTGTTTTGGCGGTTGAACATCGGCATCAGGCGTTGCTTGCCAGCGAAGCCCTGGTTGATGAGCAGGTACTTCTCATCGTGCCGCATGGGATTGCCGAGATTGATGTCCTCTACCTGCCAGCCGTGCCGCTCGAACTCGTGGCACACCACCCAATGGAAGTCCTGCTCGTTGACGGCATAGTTGCCGCCGAGAGCGGTGCTGTCGTAGT
>CAMKGM010000128.1 GCA_946412245.1 uncultured Bacteroidales bacterium | reverse complement strand
TTAACATATCATGGCGATTAAGCCGAGGCCGAAAACATCAGTCGGCCGATAAAACTATCAATCTAAGAGATACCGACAATGGAATCATCACCCGATGAGGGGAAGCTATTAAAAGATCATTGTTTACCTTGTGCTAAGGCTCATTTTCACACACTAAAGTGTGAAAATGGGCTGTTTTTCAATATTGCCGCAACTTTTCACCCTTTAGTGTACGTCAAATGCGTGAACATGACAATAATTTTGCTCTCACAAAAAACATAATAAAAACAGATACAACAATGAAACGAATTCAATTCATCATTCTCTCGCTGGCAGTGGCTATAACTGCGACTGCTGCAACATTCAGCGGAAAGGTCGTTGACGAACTGAGCCAACCCTTCGCCTTTGCCAACGTGGTGCTTCTCAACCCTGCCGACAGTGCCTTTGTGGCAGGTACGATGACCGATGATGCCGGTGCGTTTTCGCTCTCGGCACAGCAATCAAGCGCCATCGTCAAAATCTCATATATCGGTTATGAGACAAAGTGTGTCAACGCCACTGCCGGCAATTTGGGCACCATTCAACTCCAGCCCGGGGCCACTATGCTTGGCGAAGTGGTGGTGAAGGGCGCGCGCCCCACCTATAAACTCACCACCGAGGGCATCAAGACCGATGTGGATGGAACGCTTTTGAGTAAAGTGGGCACAGCCCACGATGTACTTAGCAACCTGCCCGGAGTTCAGAAAAAGGCCGACGGTTTAGAGGTTTTCGGCAAGGGAGCCCCACTCATCTACATCAATGGGCGCGAGCTTCGCAACAAGGCCGAGCTAGACCAAATTCAGAGCGAGAACATTCAAAGTGTGGAACTCATCACCAATCCCGGCGCAAAATACAAAGCCGATGTGGAGAGTGTAATCCTCATCAAGACCAAGCGTCCGCAAGGCGAGGGATTCTCGTTTGATGCCGAGGCCAACTACTATCAGGGCACAAACGTTGATATAGCAACGGGCATCAACTGGAACTACCGCAAGGGAGGTATGGACGTGTTTGGTGCCGTGTGGTACAATGACGACCGCTGGGAAAATAACGATTTGATAAAGTTTGACGTGCAGGCCGACACCACTTGGCTCCTCGACCAGCATCTCAAGGACAAGAGCCACAGCCAGTCGCTCTACAGCTCGGTGGGCGTGAACTATGTGCTGGGCGACAACCACTCAATGGGCGTGCGCTACGATACCAAGTGGTATTTCAAGAACAAAAGCCACGGCACGATGATTGCCGACGTGATTGCCGATGGCCAATTCTACGACCACGTTGAGAACACTGCCGATTATCACTCAACCTATAACATGCCCCACACCCTCAATGCCTACTACAACGGCAGGGTGGGCAAGCTGGGCATCGACCTTAACCTCGACTATATGTTCTACAAAGACCGCAAGCACCAGCTCAACGATGAGGTGAGCCAGGAACGCGATAGCCGCATCGTCACAGCGCAAAGCATGGCACGCAGCCAGCTACTGGCAGGAAAACTTGTGCTCTCATGGCCAGTACTCGGTGGCAATCTGCAAGCAGGCACCGAGCTGAGCAACACCCGCCGCAACGACGAGTACCTTAACCCTGAGCAGGTGGTGCCGTCGTCGGTAACCGAACAGCGTGAGAACAACTATGCCTTCTTTGTGGAATATGCCCGCCCGTTGCCCTTCGGCTCGATGCGCCTGGGCTTGCGCAACGAGAATGTGACAAGCGACTACTACAGCATGGGTGAGCGCATTGCCGAGCAAAGCCGCACCTATCACCACTTGTTCCCTACCGTGGGCCTGCAGGCACGAGCCGGCGCAGTGCAGCTCATGCTCAACTATAGCATGAAGATTCAGCGACCCTACTACTGGCAGCTCACCAGCAACGTGACCTACGCCAACCGCTTCACTTGGGAGAGCGGCAATCCCACTCTCAAGCCATCAATCAACAATCAGGTAGGTCTCATGGTCATGTGGCGATGGATGAGCCTCATGGCCGAATACAAGCACGTGAGCGACCACATCATCACCGTGGCGCATGAGGTGGCCGGCAGCGAGGCCACAACCTTGCTCACCCGCGAGAACCTCGACCACAGTCACAAGATGCGCCTGATGCTCAACTTCAACCCCAAGTTTGGCATCTACGAGCCACAACTCTCGCTGGGCATGATTAAAGACTGGACCAAGATTCCCACACCAGTTGGCTTTATCAGCTCCAAGCGCCCTATTTTCGTGATACAGTTTAACAATAACATCAAGATACTGCCCACTCTCACAGCGAATGCCAACCTCGATATCACCACCAAGGGCGACATGGAGAACGTGTCGCTCACCCGAGCCGTTTGTAACCTCAACTTGAGCCTGACCAAGACATTTCTCAACGACCGCCTGAGTGTGAAGATTGCCGGTCGCAATCTGCTCGACGCGCAGGAGAGCGTGGTGCTGCGTTATGGCTTGCGCAACATGAGCCAAAACCAGCATCGCGACTCACGAGAGTTGCAAGTAACAGTGCGCTATAAGTTTAACGCCACCGGCAGCAAGTGGCGCGGCAGCGGGGCGGGTAGCGACGAGAAAGCCCGTCTGGGCGGCAGCAAATGATAACCGCTTCATCATCATTTTTTTACGGAAAAGCGCATCTATGCGGTGCTCGAAGAGCATTGAAGCTTTTCTCAACATTGAGTGAACACTATTCAGCCGCACGAAAGTACACAAAAAGTCCACGAAAGCAGTACAATCAGAATGAGCATAACTATGACTTTTGGACATTCCGCCCGAAGGCAACGCTGGCTTATAATATCATGAATGGGATGCAACTAAGCTATACCTTCGAGATGAAAGACCGTGCTTCGC
>CAMKGM010000127.1 GCA_946412245.1 uncultured Bacteroidales bacterium | reverse complement strand
TTGAAGCCTGCCACCGTCGAGACGGGTGCCACCGTACGCGTGCCCCTGTTTATCGACACCGACGAAATCATCGAGGTGGATACCCGCGACGGCAGCTATCAAGGCCGCGTGAGGTAATTACTGGCTAGTACAGCTCATAAGCACATACGAGGGGCGCCGAACAGATAAATGGCGCCCCTCGCTTGTTTTATTGACGTATAACTGATTATAGTTTCTTGAGAATCCATGGTAGAGGCTCGAGTATTTTCAAGCAGACCTTCTTGTCCAGATCATGGAGCATGGCTGCGGCATCGCCACTGTTATCAAAGCCCTGAGCGACAACAAAGTATTTCCTGTCTTTACCTCCGAACAGGACATAGCTGTCCTTGAGGCCACACTCTTCACGCAGGCGGTCGCAATAGCTCTTTGCATTAATGCGCTGAGCAAAGGTAGCCACCACCACGTTGTAATCACAAGCCTTTTGGGTCGAGTCAATTGCAACATTGACATTGACATAGAGCATCCTGACGCTATCGCCATTAATGACGTGGGTGTAGCGCTGACGTTCGGCCTCGATTTTGGCATACGTTTCGGCTCCGATACCTGTTTGACGACGTTCCATTGCCTTCTCGTAGGCCTCACGGTAGTTCTCCTCGTTGCTGTGGCATGACGTCATGAATACCGCAGCCATCAGCAATGATATATATAATAATGTCTTTTTCATCGGCTATACTAATTATAAATTATTTTGCTAATTCAATCACCTGGGCATGAGTGATGTTGCCATTGTCGAGGGTCAGAGTCACAAGCGTGCGCACCACCTGCCAGCCCTGTACGCCAGCTGCGCCCGGATTGACCACGAGGCAGCCCAGCGAGCGATCGGGCATGACTTTGAGAATGTGGCTATGGCCGCATACAAAGAGTTTGGGCCGTGAGAGTTCCAGCCTTGACCTAATGCCGGGTGCATACTTGCCTGGATAACCCCCGATGTGTGTCATCACCACCTTCACACCCTCGACCTCAAAAATCTCCATCTCCTTGAAGCGACGCCTCAGGCTTGCCCCATCCACGTTGCCGCACACAGCACGAAATACCGGAGCTATCGCCTCCAGCTTGTCGGCCAAGTCATCGCTACCGATGTCGCCGGCATGCCAAATCTCGTCACAATCGGCAAAGTGCTGAGCGTAGCGGTCGTCCCACCACGCATGAGTGTCACTGATGATGCCTATCTTTTTCATCTAAACTTTCATCACGGGGTTATGACAAGAAAAACCTGTCCCCATTTATTCCTACAACAATCGGATTACTACTCCTTCATGCTATGCTATTAACCTCTGTTTCTATGATTGCCAGGGCAATCATAATAATAAACGAGCCAGGTGACCCATTATTGCATCATGACCTTTGACGAAGAAAAACACGCCCCTGAAGCGCAGGCAAGGTCGATGTCTACAAGACGGTTAAAAAACCTTAATATTGCAAAATTGTCTTCAAAATTCTTGAAAAATTGCCACTGCATTGTTAATTTTGCCAATGTAAGTCATATTATTAAATAATAAACGCAGATTGATGGGAAAAACATACATACACATAGGGAAAGAAATACACAATGAACTCTTGAATCAACAGAAGAGCGTATTGTGGCTTTCGCAACAGTTGGGCTGCAACCGCACAAACATCTACAATATATTTATCCGTGAGAGCATTAGCACCGATTTATTACTCAAGGTGAGCATCGCCTTGAAGAAAGATTTCTTTGCGTTATACACCAAACTATACAAAGAGAGCACCAAGTAAACATTTGGGCCCTGCCCCCGAACACGAAATAATCCCCGCCTCCTGAACACCAGGGACGGGGAGCAAGCTGTTTAGAAGTTTGTTAATATGCTTGAGTCATTAGGGCGGAATGCCCTTTGACTAAAAGCCAGTATTGCGTGTGAGCAGGCGCCTTGTGTAATGTAGAGGCAAGCCGACACACGGACATCATCACTTGCCAAACTGCTCAAAGAAGAGCGTGTAGGACGTCTTGTCCACCAATTCCTCAGGGCCGAAGAACTGGATGGGACCGGGATAGATGTAGCAGGTCTCAAGAGCCCACTGCTCACGATTCTCAACAAAGTGCTTGAAGGGGGCGCCTTCAAGATCCACCAGAGCTTTGCGGATAACGGGCTTGTCCTGACCTGCGCGGCGCTCAATATTCATCATCATGGTGATGGGCACACCACAAGCGACCCAGTCTTGAGCCTTGCGTCCCAAGTGGGTGATAGCGGACATATAACCAGTAGCCCCTACAAAGATAAGGTGTGAGGCATTGTAACCGAGTGAGTAGCAATAGTCAGCATCAAAGTTAGACGGGAAGGAACAACGTCCCTCGTAACCGAAGAAGTGATGCTGTGTCTTGAACTTGATAGGCTTGATTTCGCCCGACTCGACACGCATGTCAAGAATATGACCGACCATGCGGCTGAGCAGACGCTCGGACTCAATCTGAGAAACGAGCACATTGCCATGCTCATCACGGTCGAGAGTCAGCTGACGAGCCACGTCGTCGGGCAGTGAGTCATAGACCGCCCTGTTCTCCTCGGAGAGATGCTCGTGAACGAAGTTGTTCTGAGCCTCGTCGCGCAAACGGGGAATGTCGGGATACTTGGTAAGCATCTCGTTGAGTTCGGCAATGAGTTTCTTCATTGCGGGGACAAACTCGACAATACCCTCGGGAACGAGAACGGTGCCGTAGTCCATACCCATGTCATGACGCTTCACAACGATGTCGGCAATCTCCTCGGCGATATCATGCAGGGTCAGGTTACGAGCCTCAACCTCCTCACTGATGATACAGTAGTTGGGGCGGGTCTGCAGGGCGCACTCCAGAGCGATGTGAGACGCTGAACGTCCCATGAGCTTCATGAAGTGCCAGTATTTCTT
>CAMKGM010000126.1 GCA_946412245.1 uncultured Bacteroidales bacterium | reverse complement strand
CAATGCTGTTATCCACAATCATGCCCAGCGTCACAATCAATGCGGCCAATGTGACGGTGTTCAGTTCGATATTAAAAGCATAGAACAGACCTAACGAGATAAAGATTGTAATCGGGATTGTTGATGCAGCCACTAATGCCACCCGCAGAGGCATCAGCAGCAGAACAACGACAACTACGGCAATGACGGCAATGAGAAGCTCGAGCAGAAAATCCTTTACCGAATGGCTTACCACCTGAGGTTGGTCTGTAATTCTGAACAGTTTAACATCCTCAGGAAGTGTGACTTCAAATGATGACAGTTTCTGATAGATTTCGTCACCCATGTCAGTGATGCTGCGTCCCAGCTTCATCTCAACGCTCAAAACAAGGCATTTCACACCATTGTTGGTGACAAACGATGATGGTGACGGATATTCACGGCAAATGTTGGCAACATCTTTTAGTTTGACCACTTTTCCGGTTGGGTCGCTGTAAACAACGGTTTGTTCTATGTCGCTCATCATATTAATTGAGCGGTCTACATAGATGGGAGAATCATATACTCCATTCTTCAAAGTGCCGGCACTTGTGACAAAGTCTTTGCTTTTCATTGCCAAGGCAATCGCCTTGTCCGAGACGCCGTATTGCGACATTCGGTTGTAATCCAGGTAAATAGCGACTTGCTCCTTTTGTTCACCCACTACAGTCATACGACCCACACTCTCGATGGTTCGCAACGAGTCTTTCAGTGCGGCCATGTAGTCTCCAAGTTCGCGATAGGTCTTATCGGTCGATTCCATGGTGACAAGCATTGCCGATGAGTCGCCGAAGTCGTCATTAACCTGCACGGCCATCACGCCTTGCGGAAGTTTTCCTTTGAACTCCTCAATGCCGTGCTTGAACTTTGACCAGAATTCGTCTTTGTTCTGCACATCGTCATTCAATTCCACTTGAACGATTACCATCGAGTGGCGAGAATATGATTTTGTCTTTTCCTTGTTGACTTCCTTATAGGTGAAGATATACTGCTCAAGAGGTTTGGTTACCTGCTGTTCAACATCAACAGCCGAAGCGCCCGGATAAACAGCCACTACAACACCTTGTCGTATTGTTATGTTGGGGAACTCGTTCTTGTTGATGTTTCGTAGTGCGACAATCCCGAAAATAATGAGCACACAAACTATCAAGACTACAATTCGCTTGTAATCCATTGCCCATTGGACAACATTTCTTTTCTGATTTTTCATTCGCTTACTTTCATATTGTTTGACACTTTATGTTGCCCCTCGCAAATCACCTTGTCACCGACACTTAAGCCTGAGATGACTTGAATGTTATCACCTTGATTTGCTCCAACTTTGATAAGGGTCTTCTGGGATTTCCCGGCTTTGACCGTCCAAACGAATGGCTCGTTATCGGCATCAATCTGAACGATATCCGCGGGAATGTAGATGTGGTTCATGCGAGATGAAGCATTCGGTGAATTCATCACCACCTCGGCTATCATGCCGGGCAGCAGCTCGTGGGCCGTATTATCGATGATGGCTTTCACCTCATAAGTTCGGGAAAGAGGATCGGCAACAACACCTTTCTCGACCACGATGCCACTAAAACGCTTGCTGCCGATAGCTGCAACTGAGACTGACAGCCTCTGGCCTTTATGAATATTTGAAATCTCATTCTCTGGAATGCTCACGCAGGCATAGACCTTGTCAATCTGCACGAGTTTCACAATGGGGGTGCCCGGCAAAACGTTTTGCCCCACATCGCTCAGTTTTTCTGATATATACCCCGACATTGGAGCCAGAAGGCGGGTGTCGCCAACACTTTTCTGAGCAATGGCATCGGTCGCTCTTGCCGCCTTGGCATTGCTTTGGGCTTGGCTAACCATAAGTTTGGCTTGCTCCAGTTTAGTCTCAACCTCAATCCATTTTATTTCTTGCAAACTGCCATTGTCATGCAATATCTTCATGCGGTTATAGGCATCTTGTGCTTGCTTAAGTGATGCTTTAGCCTGTTGCACAAGGTCATCGGCTTGTTCTATGCTTGCTCTGCTTGCACTGGCACTGTTCGCGGCGTTGCGCGAGTCAACGGTGGCTATCAACTGACCGCGTTTCACACTCTGACCCGCATTCACTGCAACTCGTGTGACCGTTCCACCTCCAGCAAAACTCAGTGAGGTACCATCAGATTCCTCTATAGTTCCACTGTAGGTCTGTACGCCATCTCCTAAAGAGTTATTCACTTCCAGGATCTTAACTTTGGTGACTTTCTCATTTGCTTCTCCGTCCTTTGTAGTGCACCCACATAAGGCAAAAGGCAAGCAGAGTGCTAATGCACCGAATAATTTAAATGTCTGTTTCATCTGCTAATAATCATTTTTACTTTTTTGTGGTGCAAAATTCCTCATAGTATTGCAATTGTGTGTGCCATAAATTGCCATTTTGATATTCTAAATTCAATTCTGACGAGATTTAGAACATCATTATTGATGAAAATTATATCCATGTGGAATAATTGTTGTAACTTTGTGGTATAAATTGCAGCCTTTAAACATAAGAAAGAAACAGATTATGAGCAGCGAGAATAATGAATATGTACTTGATGTCAAACTATCTGATGTCGGAAATGTCCCGGCTAAGATACAATATCAAGATGAAGAATTAGTTCTAATCGACAATCTGCGCGACATACCAGATCCCTCGGCATGCAAGATAGCGTTTAACGTTGGCTTGATATGCTTAAAAGGGAAGATCCAGTTCGAGTTGGGAGGAACAACGGTAATGTTAACATCGGGACATCTAATGGTTTGTCACAGCCATGTGCTGTTGAGCAATTTCATGGCAAGCCCCGACATAGAGTGCCGTGCGATATGTCTGAGTGACAGAGCTCTGAAAGGCATTCTTCAAGCACAATATCTTGTTTGGAACAAAGCAATGTACCCCAATCATTACTATATCTTGAAAATAGACAGTGTGCACTTATCGCTTTTTG
>CAMKGM010000125.1 GCA_946412245.1 uncultured Bacteroidales bacterium | reverse complement strand
CATTACAAATGCTCATACTCAATGCGGGCGGATTGCAAATCCGCCCGAGCTGAGGGAATTGTGGAGGGTGCTGAGTAATATCCTTGAGTGTGACTGTTACCTGGGGTGTAATTCTCAGTTCACCATGGGAGCGCGGGCGTCCTCGCCCGCCACTGATTGCGGGCGAGGACGCCCGCGCTCCCAAGCGAAACGGGAAATTACAGATTTGTAATATAGGAGTCATTATTCAAATAAAGCGTGTAGTAACAGAGTGCACTGCTCGGGCGGATTTGTGATGGGGCGGATTTATGCTGGGCGGATTTGTGATGGGCGGATTTGCGCTGGGCAGATTTGCAATCCGCCCATATTGAGTATAAGCATTTGCAATGCGCTTGAGCGGATTACAAATCCTGATACTCATGGCGTTGGGATTACAAAATCCCAACGAGCACCACCATTCGGCCGCTGACCGCTGGTTCCCGACAAGCATCACTTAATTTACCCCCTCAGATAGAAGACTGAGTTACCTTTGAATGTAACACCACTCAGTCTTCCTTCAAAGGTCGGCCTGCGGCCTCAAAATCATACAAAATCTATAGTAAAATCAACCAAAATAGAAGCAAAGTGAAAGATTTTAAATTAGATTTTGAAAGATTTTGAGCGAAGCGACCCTAAAAACGAGCTTTGACAGAGTTACCTTTGAATGTAATTACTCAGTCTTCCTTCAAAGGTCGGCCTGCGGCCTCAAAATCAAACAAAATTGACAGTAAAATCAACCAAAATAGAAGCAAAGTGAAAGATTTTAAATTAGATTTTGAAAGATTTTGAGCGAAGCGACCCTAAAAACGAGCTTTGACAGAGTAGTAACCTTTGAATGTAATTACTCCGTCTTCCGCCGCTCGTGCGGATTTGCAATCCGCACGCATTGAATAGAAGCATTTGCAATGCGCTTGAGCGGATTAAAAATCCTTATATTATATACATCGGGATTACAAATCCCGATGAACGCCCGGGGGGGACTGAGTTACCTTTGAGTGTACTAATACAAATTTTAGTTAAAAAAAACAGGCAGGACTCCTTTGTTGCAAATAATTTGCTATCTTTGCATAAAGTAGTGCTCTGTTTTGCGGCACGTAAAAACTGTGAAACCTTTGTTAAACTAAAATAGAAAAAAATGAGCAAGTTTTTTCCAGAGTCCGAACTGATTATCAATCCCGACGGCAGTATATTCCATCTGCATGTGAAGCCTGAGCAACTGGCCGACAAGGTTATCCTCGTAGGCGACCCCGGGAGAGTATCCCAGGTGGCAAAATTCTTTGACCAAGTGGAATGCGAGGTATCCAACCGGGAGTTTCACACTGTCACAGGCCAATACAAAGGCAAGCGCGTGACCGTACAGAGCACTGGCATCGGCTGCGACAACATCGACATCGTGCTCAACGAACTGGATGCCCTGGCCAACATCGACTTCGAGACCCGTCATGAGAAGGAACAGCTGCGCCAGCTTTCTATCGTACGTATAGGCACTTGCGGCGGACTACAACCCTATACTCCCACGGGCACGTTTATCGCCAGCGTGAAAAGTATCGGATTCGACGGACTGTTGAATTTTTACGCAGGACGAGATGAAGCATGCGACCTGGAGTTTGAAGAGGCTTTCAAAAAACACATGAACTGGAATCCGAGGCTGGGAGCCCCCTATGTGATAGACGCCGACAAGGAGCTGATCGAGCAGGTGGCGTGCGACGACATGGTGAGGGGCGTGACCATCGCCTGTGGCGGATTTTTCGGTCCCCAAGGACGCGAGCTCCGCATCCCCCTCGCCGACCCCAGGCAGAACGAGAAGGTGGAGTCATTCGAATACAAAGGCTTGCGGATCACCAACTTTGAAATGGAGAGTTCGGCCGTGGCCGGTCTGTCCCGACTGCTCGGACATCGCGCGATGACCTGTTGCATGGTAATCGCCAACCGTCTGGCCAAAGAAGCCAACTCCAATTACAAGAACAGCATAGAGATCCTCATTGAGAAGGTATTGGACAGGATATAATCCGTCCTGGGGCAAAAAGAAGATAGAAATGAAGACCAGCATCGCAGAAGATACCATCTGCGCCTTGGCGACAGCACCCGGTGGAGCCTTAGGCATCATCAGAGTCAGCGGCCCGGAGGCCTTCACTGCCGTCAGTGCCATCTGCAGTTTGAATTGCCATCATGTGGCTCCAAACACCATTCACTTTGCCCGCATCAAGGAAGGCACTGAAATCATCGACGAGGCCATGGTCTCCGTCTTCCGGGCGCCCCACAGTTATACCGGCGAAGACTCCGTGGAAATCTCCTGCCACGGTTCGCGCTTCGTGCTAAACAAAGTATTAGAACTGCTGGTAGAGCACGGCTGTCGTATGGCTGGGCCTGGAGAGTACACCCAGCGAGCTTATATGAACGGCAAAATGGACCTTAGCCAAGCCGAGGCCGTGGCCGATCTCATAGCTTCCTCCAACAGATCCACCCACCACCTGGCTATGAGTCAGCTCCGCGGGGGCATATCCACAGAACTGGGCACCCTGCGCGAACGCCTGCTGAAACTCACTTCCCTGCTCGAACTCGAGCTCGACTTCTCCGACCACGAAGACCTGGAATTTGCAGACCGGACCGAACTCTTTGCGCTTGCCAGCCAAATCGAAAGCCATATCCGTCGCCTGACGGACTCGTTCCAAACCGGCAATGCCTTAAAGCAAGGTGTCGCCGTAGCCATCGTCGGTGCCCCTAACGTAGGAAAATCTACCCTGCTCAACCAACTCCTGGGAGAAGACCGGGCTATCGTCAGCGACATACAAGGCACCACGCGCGACGCCATCGAAGATACGATTACCCTCGACGGCATTCTCTTCCGTTTTATCGACACAGCCGGCATTCGTCACACTTCCGACCAGATTGAGCAGATGGGCATTGAGCGTTCTTTGTCTGCCGCAGAACATGCCCGCATTGTCATCATGATGACCGAGCCGGGTGTCCCCTACCCCGACCTCGAAATCAGGGATGACCAGACCGTCATCCGCATCGAAAACAAGACAGACCACTTCCAGGCCAAATTTGGTATCGGGCTCGACTCTCTGCGTCAGCAGCTCACCGATGCCATCCCGCAGTATAGCGACACCGATGTCATCGTCACCAATGCCCGCCACTATGATGTGTTATGCCGTGCCCAGCAATCCTTACAACGGGTCATCATGGGGCTGAGCGCCAACATCAGTGGCGACTTGTTGAGCGAAGACCTTCGTGATGTCCTTAACACCCTCGCCGGAATCACTGGCGGACAAATAACCACCCCAGAAGTGCTCAATCATATTTTTAAACATTTTTGCGTGGGAAAGTGAAGCCACTACAAAGAAAATTATAAAATCTGCAAATATACCGCTATAAATCGCTTATTTTCAAGTGTTAAAGATTGTTCGGTTATTTGCAGATTTTTGAC
>CAMKGM010000124.1 GCA_946412245.1 uncultured Bacteroidales bacterium | reverse complement strand
CGCAACACCGCGACTCGCGCGAGCTCCAGGTCACCGTGCGCTACAAGTTCAACGCTACCCAAAGTAAATACAAGGGAACCGGCGCAGGTCAGGAAGAACGCTCACGCCTCGGCAACTAACCACCGTGCCTGCTTCATCTATATGCGCGCATCTCACACTCGTGGGATGCGCTTTGCGCGCAAAAGAGGTAGAACCAGATTTACCAGCTGGCCTTGAGCAAGCTCGCTGCACCCACACACCAAAACAAGTTCCTTCGATTTATGCCGATTTTTAATATCTACTGTCTATAAGCTGTCTATGGACAAAAGCCCTTAACTCGCCCTGAAAAGCAATTCTAAGACAAAGTTACTGAGCAGGTTGTAAGGTCACAACCAGTCCCATAGCAGCAGCGATTTTATAAAGTGTGGAAACCGTTGGAATTGTCAATCCACGTTCAACGCGTGAAATATAACCTTTGTCGGCACCAATTCTAGCGGCGAGTTCTGCCTGGGTCAAACCTGCATTTTTCCTTGCATCAAGAAGAATTTGTGCATTATATTCCTCCCAAGCATGAGCAATTGCTTGTTCGCGGCTTTCGCTGCCCACTTCTCCAAACTCACGTGCGAGTTCGGCGCTTACGTCATAAATTTGATTGTCCTTTTTGTGCATAATATTCTCCTTGTCCGAAAGCGATGACATGAACTCTTGATAGTAGCCTTTGTATGCGATTATCCTTCTCATGCTGCAAAGGTAAGGTAAAGTTATATAACTATACAACTTAATTTGAGTGAATTTTTCTAATTTATTTAATGTCACGCCACACATGGCTTGCGGTTGAGAAAGATGTTGTATATTTGCATAAACTGGATTATGCCCTAATTTTTTGATAAACAGACGCGTATTGTCCGTCTATTTTCAGCCAAACAGTTAAACTTTATTAAAACTTTTATAACAATTTGGTATCAAACAATATAAACCACAAATACGGCACAAAAAGCAAGCAATAATCACTACTATAAATTATAGTTTTTAACATCCATTCACTAAATCTTGCGAGTTTTCGTCAATTCTCAATCGTATTATATAGGTAGAGACATCAATTAAAAAACCATTTAAAAAGTACGATTATGAACCAAAAAATGACTCAAGACGAGATCTATGAGGCAATCGCAAAACGCGTGAAAAACGGAGGCCGCCTCAAGCCAATTGCCGATGAAAACGGCAACCTTTCTGATGGCTTGAAAGTGGCGAGGCTTGATTGTGGCGACGGCCAAATTACTTTAAAGATTGGCACACTTGACGAAATTTGTAAAGCATTTGGTATCTCGAGGCCCATATCTGATGATGCTATTGAGGGTATGGTGAGGACCAAGATGAAATGTGGTAAGGCATTTACAATCAAAGACAAACTGGAGGATTCATTGACCGACGAGAATGTGCTTCTGCTATAAAAAACAAGGAATCATGAAACGACAAGTCATTACACAACTGACAACGGCCGAGCGCCTAATACTTCTAGAGCAAATCTTTGCTCCGCAGGGCGAATGCTCTCGCGTCGAGTTTGCATCCTGCACTTTGAGCGATATGGCTTTCATGTTCGACTTTGCGGATGCCAATTTAGTGAAAATGAAGTGGTCTAACGATGAGTGCGAATTGGTTGAGATCATGGAGCGCACCAAGCACCTTCTATCACCCGAAGTGGAGCAGAAGTTCGGACTGGGCATGCCTTATTTTGTCCATGCCGTTTTGCCTTTGAAATCAAAACTTATTGCTGATCTCACAAACTGGCTTCAAAACAACGAACCCATTGCACTGGAGCACTTTGTGACCACAAGCGCCGACACCGATGACATCACCATTCGTGTCGCCTTCATTAAAAACGAAATCGGCGACCGCATCGCCGATGAAGCGTTTAAAGAAAACAGAATTATAAACAATTAAAATAATGAATTATGGCAGAAATTGGTTATGGTTATGGCAGCGAATGGCAACTGCTACGCTATTTAGGACATCATCGAGATTATCTGAACAAGGAAATTTTAAAGCAACTTAAGCATCTGAACTTGACAAATGGTGAAACACCACAATGGAAGGATTATCCAGTGAATGAGAATCGCCTTTCAATGGACGGAGAACTTACTGGCATAGAATGCTTTAATGAAGAAATCCAAAGTAGGATTCAAACGGAATGGAAGACTTTTTGGCCACAATCGGGATCTAGTCACAATTGGGATGGAGTCTTTACCATTGGAGAGAAATGGTTTTTGGTTGAGGCAAAAGCTCATTTAGATGAAACCCATCAAAAATGCCAAGCGAAAAGCGAAGATAGTATCAAGAAGATTATTGATGCATTCATAGTGACTTGTGATGACGAAGAGTTAGCGAAAAAATGGTATCAATCAGATTGCTATCAGCTTGCAAATCGTCTTGCGTTTATTAAATTTTGTGAGAATCAAGGAATTGAAGCCAAGCTAGTCTATATCAATTTCCTCAATGGTTGGATTAAGAATGAAACTGGAATCAAAAGCGTTGAAACTGAAGATGATTGGAAAAAAGTATGGGATGAAGAGTATAAGACGCTTTCGTTGACAGATAAGCAGAAAGAGAGTATTGTGCATGTTTATATTGATTGTTTGAAGGGCTAACGATGACAATTCTTCACATCAGTGACACGCACGGGTTGCATGGCAGGTTGGGGGCATTGCCTCCAGCCGATGTGCTTGTGCATAGTGGCGACTTCACCCACAGCGGCACCGAACAAGAAGTGCTCAACTTTCTCAACTGGTTCATTGCGCTTGATTATCCCAACAAAATCTTTGTGGTGGGCAATCATGACCTATGCTTGTGGGATGCCGAAGGCATTGAAGACCTGCCTGCCAATGTGCACTTTTTGCAGGACCGTGGCGTGACTATTGATGGCGTGAAGTTCTTCGGCTTAGGCTATAACCACCCCGAGAACCTTATTCCCAAAAGCGACCTGGATGTGCTCGTAACCCACGAGCCACCGCTTGAAATACTCGACTACTCGTCGGGTACGCATTGGGGCAATCTGCCGTTGCGCAATAGTGTGGAAAGTGCCAATCCGCATTTACATCTCTTCGGCCATGCCCACGAGAGTTATGGCACCACCAAGCGCGACGGCATTATTTTCAGCAATGCTTCATTGCTTGACGACTACAATAAACTGGTCAACTCACCACGACTCATCCAAGTGAGTTTGGGCTATTAATAAGCGAGATCAGGTGAGGACAAGATTCACTAGTATTGGATGTCGGCTGCACTCGGCACCCAGAGAGAGAGGACAAGATTCACTCGCATTCGCTCGTGCATCTTGTGCGCTCCCGCGGGGGCGCTGCATAATGTGAAAGAAACAGCACCTTGGCGGTGCATTCGTTTTATTGCTATCGCCCCGACAACAAGCGAACTTGTGTTGGGGCATCAACAAGAAAACGGTTGCGACTTTCGTCACAACCGTTGTGGTCTTGATTGGCGGAGAGGACAAGATTCATTCCGCCCATTTCTACAAATGCCTACGCCTGAT
>CAMKGM010000123.1 GCA_946412245.1 uncultured Bacteroidales bacterium | reverse complement strand
ATAGTTCCCTAAAATGAATCCTATGGTTATCAAAGATATTGAAGTAAAGACTGTTTTGTCAAAATCAAACCTGCCTGTATCGGACTATGCCGTAAATCCTTATGTGGGGTGCCTGCACGCATGCAAGTACTGCTATGCATCCTTCATGAAGCGCTTCACCAATCATCCCGAGCCATGGGGAACTTTTCTTGACGTGAAACACTGGCCCGAAATCAAGAATCCAGCAAAATATAAAGGCAAGGAACTTTTCCTAAGCTCGGTGACCGACCCCTACCAGCCACATGAGGCAAAGTACAAGCGAACACGAGCTCTACTGGAACAGATGCAGGGGAGTGGTGCAAAAATCAGTATATCGACCAAGAGTGACTTGATTCTTCGTGACCTCGACCTGATCAAGACTTTCCCTGATGCTCGAGTGTCGTGGAGCATCAACACGCTTGACGAGGATTTTCGCCGCGAGATGGACAAGGGTGTGAGCATTGAGCGACGGCTGGATGCCATGCGACAGTTCTATGAGGCGGGAGTGCCGACAACCTGTTTCATTTCTCCGATATTCCCCGGCATAACTGATGTCGTAGCCATCATCGAGCGGGCCAAGGGGTTCTGCAACTTGGTGTGGCTCGAGAATCTGAACTTGCGTGGTGACTATCGTCCCGTCATTTTGAATTGGGTGCATGAGCACCATCCCGAACTTGACTGCCTCTATCATGAAATCTATTCTAAGCGAGACCGTAGCTATTGGATTGAATTGGACAATAAGATCCGGGAGTACACAGCAAGAGAAGGAATGCTCTATGTTCGCGACGACGATTCCGAGCGCAGTGCGTTTGGTCAGCCGCCTGTTGTTGCCAACTACTTCTATCACGAAGAAGTCAAGAAGTCGGCCAAAGTGAAGGCTCAACAATAAAACACACGTCTTGTAAGGCCCACCAATCTTTTCACTGGCACTTGGGAGATACTCTATACCGATGTGGTCAAGGCGTTCTGCTTTTTCCGATGGGACAAGATTTCTCCACCGTTCCCGAATTATTCGTGATACCTTGAATAAGAAGAATTTTGTCCGAAATCACTTGTGATAAATATATTCTCTGTAACTTTGCAGTGCCTTAGAAGGAGTCGCCGAGATAGTCTTGCAGCCCTCAACAGGTTGGAAAAAGCAATGAATTGGATAATACTTATTATTGCAGGACTATGCGAAGTAGCATTCACCTACTGCCTTGGTCGCGCAAGAAATGTGATTGGAACAGAGTGGTGGACATGGATATGCAGCTTTGCCTTTTTCTATGTGATGAGTGCTGTTTTGCTCTCTAAAGCAACTCAAACACTGCCTATAGGAACAGCTTATGCCGTATGGACTGGCATCGGTGCCGTTGGCGCTGTGCTCGTGGGCATCATTTTCTTTAAGGAACCAACATCTTTTTGGCGGCTGTTTTTCCTTTCAACACTTATTCTGTCAATTGTAGGATTGAAATCTGTCTCTTGAAGTGATTTTGAACAATTGAAAAAATATAAAGCTTCATCTTCGGGTGGGCTTTTTTGCATAAAATGGGCTGCACCTTGACAATCTCAAGCGAACTTGGTTTTGCGCTCGGTTTGCACCAATTTCTTGTCTTTTGCTGAGCCACCGTATCAATCTACCTTTGCGGTATAAAATGTGACAATTTGAGTAGTTTTGCTGCAAAAAACATTAAAAATCTTTAGAAAAAAACTCTGATTATCAAAATATTGTTATATCTTTGTGGTTGTCATGTACTCTTAGTTTAGGCCAATCTGGATTCTTCCTTCATTAAGAGTTTTCTGTATAACATATAGAATCCTATGACTAATGTTATGGACGAAGAACTCAATCAGCAACACATTCAGCAGATTCAGGAGCTTGAACAGCTCAGGATTAATCTGGAAATGATGGAGGACACAAAACCGAGCCGTAAAGGTTGGATTGTGGTCTTGATATTTTTCATTATTTCCCTATGTGCATTTTTCGCCTTCAAAGCCGGTGCGCAAAGTCTCACTTTTGCCGACCGCAACATTGAACGGCGCGCACTGCTCAAAGGCGACACCGATGGCGACGGCCACATCTCAAGGGTTGAGGCCGATTCTGTTAAGTCGCTCATCCTCACGCAGTACCGCACCGACATGTTTGAGGTGTCGACCTACGAAGACCTCGCCTTGTTCCCCAACCTTGAGAAACTGTGGTTAGGAGAGAGCAAGCTTGACACTGTGGACTTGAGCAAGAACTGGAACTTGAAGTATGTCCACATTGAGAGCGACAACGTGAAGGTGATTATCTTGGCCGTGGGTTGCACGCCCAAGTTGGCCTACCCAATGCACAGCGGCGAGATCATCGTCCGCCGAATCAAGAATCCCGACGCGCCGGGAGCCATGTTTTTCCAATATTAAAACCTGCTGACTATGAAACGAATTATCCTTATTGCCTTGCTGGGGGGCGCGACAGCAACCTATGCGCAGATACCGCAACCCGGCGACCCGCATTGCGTCTATTGCAATGTAAACTTGAAAACAGGCGAAGCGCACAAGAGCAATTGCCCCTATTATGAGGCGCCAAAGGAGGAAGAATCATCATCTTCCAGTTCCACGCATCTGCGCGACTACACTCCGTTGCCAGAAGTTTCTTCCATCGAGCATGCTTTGATTTATGAAGTAGGTGTCAATGGCGTGAAACCATGCAGTCATTGCAAAAGCCTCAAACATCAGCCCTGGTGTGAGATAATCAATATGCAAAAATGGGCAAAGGAAGATCGGGCAAAGGCCGAGAATGCCACTACCGAATCCGTTCGCAAGCGAGCCTTGTTGGACTATAAACGCATGGTTGACTATTTGAAATTATTTATTAACCTCAATTATACTAAGGCTGACCTTGATGCTTATAATGCCAGAATGGAAAAAGAAGAATCCGAGCGAAATGCGGAAGTGCAAATACAGCAGCACACTCCTCAACCCAACTCTGGCGGTTTTCAGCACCTCTCGAGCGTTGACATCAAGGGCAACTACGACAAGAAACTCGGTTATGGCAGCGATTGGGCTACAGCCTATGGCAAGACTTTCCCCAATGGTCAAGAGCTATGGGTGCTCTACGACCAGGACGGACAGGAGGCAGGGCAATTCTTAAAGGTGGAATCTGTGCCAGTGCCGACTGGATTGGACGTTTTCTTGGTGAAAAATCTCGAGGGGAAGTGGGGCGTGTACAATGCCGGAGGCTACGCCATAGTTGAGCCGAAATACGAGAGCGTTAAAGTTGTTGTCGCTCAACAAGGCGGCGAGTCAAGAGAGTTCTATGATGTAACCCTTCGCGATGAACGCGGAATATTGCGTCACGGTATCATTAGCGGCGCAATCGCCGATGATGACAATCAGACTATTCCATGCGTATGCGACCGCATTGAGTTAATCGATCGCAGCCCGTCGAATCGCGGCGTTTTGGCGAAATACACTATTGACGGGATAATGGGCGTCATGGATGCCGACAATGGCGATGTGCTAATCCAGCCCGGCTACTCATACGTCAACACCTACTTCACGCTCAAGGGAGGCATGTACGTCCTTGCAGGCGACGGCAATC
>CAMKGM010000122.1 GCA_946412245.1 uncultured Bacteroidales bacterium | reverse complement strand
AGATGTCCGGCAACGGATGTCCCCTCTCGTTTTTTTATTCTCTGAGGAGACGGATGGAACGGATTGAACGGGGTGAGGGTAGTGGATGAGTTCTTAAGGGGGATGACCAGGTGAGTATATAAAAAGAATGGGCAACCAGCCGAAGCGTGGTCACCCAAATCCTCTCTCCACTGCGGTGCGTACGTGACTCGAACACGCGACCCCCTGCGTGACAGGCAGGTATTCTAACCAACTGAACTAACGCACCAACATGTGAGTGCAATGAGTCATTTCTTTCTCAAAGCGACTGCAAAGGTACTGCAAGTTTTTGAACTGACAAAATATTTTCCAAGAAATTTTTCAAAAAATATCACACCATCTATTAATTGCCTGATGCACAGTTGGATATGATCTCCATATTTTGTTGTGTATCTAACAATCAGATGATGTGATATTGAAAAAAGAAGCAGGTGATTCTATAGTCTTTCCTTTTCGCTGGCACCCGCACCGGTGCCTTTATACTTGCTTTGGGCGGCATTGAACTTGTAACGAACGGTAAACTCCACCTCTCGCGAGTCATTACGGGAATTCTGCCACAGGGTGCGTGCTCCGTAGTTCAACCGGACGTGTTCCTGCGAATTTAACAGGTTATGACCTTTAACCATCACCGACAGGTGGTCCCCGAGGAACGATTTGGTAACGCTCAGGTCAAGACGATATCTGGCCTTAGTGAGTGATATATTCTCCTGATTCCCCTTGCTGGTAAAAGAGAAATCGGCACTGGCTGTTAGGGTGGGAGTCAACCTGAAGTTGTTGTTGAACTGTGCAATCCATATGGGTCGCTCGGGGCTGATGACACCAGCGGGTGAAGGTATCTTGATCCATTCCTTCATCATGCCCATCGTGAGAGAGGGCTGATAGAGTCCGAATCGTGGACTGAGTGTTACCATCAGCATCACGGCATCCTCGTTATCGACATTCTCGCGGTAGAGCCATGTTGTCGACTCGCTGTCAGGTACCTCGCGACCCACGTTGACAATCTGGTCATCGGTGTGTTTATAGTTCAGCATCAAGGTTACCCAGCGGTACATGGCCATGAGTGAGGCTTCGTGACGGATCGATGGCTTGAGCATGGGGTTGCCGCTCTGCCACGTGAAACGGTTGGCATAGGTTACGCTACTGCTCAATTCATGGTAGTAGGGTCGCTTGATCTTCGCCGCGTAGTTCGCTATGAGCTGCACTGGTCCGACTGTAGCCATAAATCCCACACTGGGGAATAGATGATGGTAACTGCGGCTCTGCTCGGCGATGCGTATGCCCTGATTGTAGTAATTGGTAGTCACGTTCTCGTTGCGCAGTCCGACCTTCATTTGGCCAAAGGGCAACGGATGGGCATACTCAGCAAACAGGATGTAGTTGTTTTCGCGTTGCTCGGTGAACGACGTGGGCACGATTTGCTCGAGGTTAATGTACTCGTCGTTGCGTCGAGTGTGGTCAAACTCGGTGCCCACTTCCAAATTGCCGCCCCACAGGTTCCACGAGAGTACGAGTTTGGTTGCGCATAGCTGGTTGCGCACGACGCTATAGCTCGTTACCGTGCGGCTCTGCTGCTCCTGACTCACCTCATTATTATAATGCGTCTCGCGGTTTTTGAAGAAGACATAGTCGGTATTGAAATCGATGTAAGTTTTGCCCACCTTACCATCGTAATAGGCATTGAGTGTGTGAGGCATATTGTGCTTGGTGGACTCGTATAGGCTGTTGTCCAGGTGGTCATAGAACTGGCCATTGGCAATTACATCGGCTGTGAACGTGCCACTGGTGCGGTCCAGGAAATGAGCCTTTGTGTAATAACG
The DNA here is from genome assembly GCA_946412245.1 of uncultured Bacteroidales bacterium. Classification (GTDB taxonomy): domain Bacteria; phylum Bacteroidota; class Bacteroidia; order Bacteroidales; family Muribaculaceae; genus Sodaliphilus. The sequence continues at coordinate 1,791 of CAMKGM010000122.1, read as the reverse complement.
GAAACCTGCCGAATGGTTGTCGTTGAAGATGTAGTTGGTGCCGATTGAAGTATAGAGCGAGTTGTAGTGGGATTTGATATCCATCAGCTCGTCTATATGCCAGAGGGTATCGGCTTTTACGTCAAGGATGACATCATCGTCTTGCTTGCTACGGCCGTCGTTGTACCACACGCTGCCGAACACATCAAGCCCTTTGTGGCGGAAGTTCCAATTTGTGCCTAAGTCCAGGTCAGGACGCTCGGCCGCATAATAGGAAGCTTGGGTGTTGAAACTGAAGCCTTCGCCCTGTGGCCGCTTGGTCTTGATGAGTATGACCGCCTCGACAGTGGCGTCATACTTCGCCCCGGGGTTGGTAATCAGCTCCACGCTCTGGATGTCCTCGCTGCTGATTTGGTCGAGTTCGGTTTGGTTCTGCAATTTGCGACCGTTGATATAGATGAGCGGCGTGCCCTTGCCGAAGACCTGGATGCCGTCTTTGGTCTTTTGCACGCCTGGCAGGTTCTCGAGCACTGCCTTAGCGCTACCCACCTTGCTTAACAGGGTGTTCTCGACATCGGTCTTGAGGCCTTCGGTCGTCAACTTGAAGGCGGGGCGCTGGCCCTTGACGACGACCTCGCCCAGCACTGTCGCCTCGGGCTCCAGTGCGATGGTGCCCAGGTCGCTGCCCGCAGCATCCAGCACCCGCGTTTGGTAGCCCAGATAGGAGATCTTGACGATTGGACGGGCTGCAGTGCCCGTGAGGGTGAAAGCGCCGTTTTCATCGGTCGTTGTGCCCGCAATGAACGTGCTGTCGGGCGCGTTCATCAAGACGACGTTGGCAAAGGTGGCAGGCAGCCCAGTCTCATCGACCACCCGTCCAGTAAAAGCGCTTGCTGCAACAGTCATCACAGCCATCATCAGTGTGAAAAAGATTCGTTTCATTTGTCTATAGGTTTTATTGAGTTATCATCTTGCCGGTAGCAATAGTATCCTACCGTTTTCCCTATAGACGCACACAATAGGGTGAAAAGTTGCAACCAACCACACCCAACGTCCCACTTTCACACTTTAGGGTGTTAAAAAATACCTGCTCCGTAACCCGTTTTTTTAAGGCGTTACGGAGCAGTAAAAGAAGCACTATTGTATTAATAAAACATCACTATCTACATTTGATAGACTTGGGTCATCCCATCGGCCTCAAGCGGTGCAAAGGGTTGCGCAAGCAGAACGATGTAGAAGCGTGGCAGGGGCTGCACTGGCGGGTGCTCGGCGATGTATCGCTCAATCTTGCGGCGTGCAGCGAGCCGCAATGGCTCATCTTCACAGGGGACAAGCGCTTCCCTATCAATAAACGCAATCTGCCAGAATGACATATACCCCAGCACATATTGCTCGACCTTGTCCACGGGATTCCCCTCACGCACGAGGTCCTGCCACGTGAACGTTTCGCTCTCGCACACAGCCACGACGGCCCATGACAAATCGATATATCTCAATCCTTGTTTCATAATCTGTTTTTCTCTTGATTGCCGGCTCCACTGCCCTTGTACTTGCTGCGTGTCCAGTTGAAGTGATAACGCACGGTCACTTCGGCATAGCGGGTTTCGTTGGTGCGGTGCTGCCATAGAGTCAATTCACCGAAGTGTACTAGCACGTCCTGGCCATTGCGATGGAAGAGGTCATGCCCGGCAACCTTAACTGACAGTCGGTCATTAAAGAACGTCTTGGTTAGGCTGATGTACAAGTCAAATTGATGACTACGGCTGCTGATGTTCTCAATGTCTCCCTTTCCTTGCCAGTCAAGGGAGAGCG
>CAMKGM010000121.1 GCA_946412245.1 uncultured Bacteroidales bacterium | reverse complement strand
CTATAACAACGAGCCCGCACGACACAAACTGCTGGATGTGCTCGGCGACCTCGCACTCATTGGACGTCCGCTCAAGGGTCGCATCGTTGCCACTCGCCCCGGACACACGCTCAACACCAAACTGGCCAAGAAGATTCGTCAGGAACTCAAATATCAGAACATTCAAGCGCCTTCATACGATCCTAATGTTGCTCCTCTAATGGATGTCAACCAAATTCGTCATCTGCTACCCCATCGCTATCCCATGCAGCTCGTTGACAAAATCATCTCGATGGGCGATAACTATGTCGTGGGCGTGAAAAACGTCACCTCTAACGAGCCTTTCTTTACCGGCCACTTCCCCACCGAGCCTGTCATGCCGGGCGTGCTTCAGGTCGAAGCAATGGCACAAGTGGGCGGTATACTCGTACTCAGCGGGGTTGAGGAACCTGAACGCTATTCCACCTATTTTATGAAAATTGACAATGTCAAATTCCGTCAAAAGGTGGTTCCCGGCGACACGCTGATTTTCCACTTGTCTCTCATGACACCCATTCGTCGTGGTTGCGCTGTGATGAAAGGTTATGCTTTTGTGGGCGAGAAAATTGTTTCTGAGGCTGAGTTTATGGCCCAAATTATCAAGAATAAATAATATCTAACTGAATAATGGAGAAATATCCTTTTACTGTGATAGACCCCTCGGCCAAGATTGGCGACAATGTCAAAATTGGACCATTTGTGACCATTGACGGCAATGTTGAGATTGGCGACGGCACCGTCATTGACAGCAATGTCACCATTCACTCCGGTGCTCGCATCGGCAAGAACTGCCACATCCACTCGGGCGCTGTTGTTTGTGACATTCCTCAAGACCTTAAATTCCAAGGTGAGGACACGGTTGCCATCATTGGCGACAATACCATCATTCGCGAGTTTGTAACCATTCATCGCGGCACGGCCTCTAAGGGCAAGACGGTCATCGGCAACCACTGCCTGATTATGGCTTACTGTCATGTGGCTCATGACTGTGTGCTGGGCGATCACGTCATCATGTCTAACACCGTGCAACTGGCCGGCGAGGTAGTCGTGGGCGACTATGCTGTGTTGGGTGGTGGCGCGCTTGTGCATCAGTTTACCCACATCGGTTGTCATGTGATGCTGCAAGGCGGTTCTCTCGTCAACAAGGATATTCCTCCTTATGTCATGGCAGGCCGCTACCCCATTTCCTATGAAGGTGTTAACTCCATTGGCTTGCATCGCCGTGGTTTCACTGAAGAGCAAATTAACCGCATTCAGAGTGTTTACCGCATTCTCTACTTGTCTCGCTTGAGCCGCAAAGAGGCGATTGCCAAGGTTCTTGAGGATGTTCCTGAGTGCGCTGAGCGTGACGAGATTGTGCGATTCGTCAATGACTCACCACGAGGCATCATCCGCATGGGCATCTAATCCACGTTCCCACGTGGTGTCTGCAAAGCCGAGTAACGGTGCGCAATCCACTCTCTATTCTTTAAGATTAACAGTCGGGACTGGCCTTACTGCCAGCCCCTCTTTTTTGTGTCATTGGCATAGTACAAAATCCACTACTACACTACCTTTGCCGATAGGGTGTATTACATACGGCCTTACAGAATGTACAAGGTTAAGTGCAGCACCATTAAGCAGTTTATATGGGATCGTGATCTAATTCTTCCTGGTTATGACATCGTGCTTGACAATGGCGATGTGGTGCGTGACAGAGAACTCTTCCATACGCTTGCAGATGCGCGTTCCAAAGTGATTGAAGAACTATCGCCAATGATAAAAAAATGGTCATGGGCTTACAGCGCGAGATTGCCATTTTTGAGCGCCGCCTTGCCACGCTCAAGAGCCTTGATGAGAAGAAAAGAAACCAAAGCAACCCACCGCAATAGTGAGATTTGTGCCCGTTCGGTTGTGAGCCCTTCGGGGTTCTCGTGCGCAGCGTCACTCCCGGATGTAAATGGCAAAAATGCTTTTCTCAGTAGAAAAGTAGGGCAAAAGTGCACGCCATAAATGCAATGAAACTCCCACGAAAAGATTAAATAGCTGAAGCATTGAAAATTAAGAGTAAAACTTGAAACTCTTTTTTCTGCCAAATAATTTGGAATGTCCGTTTTGTGGTAGTAACTTTGCATCAACAACAAAACAGCAGAGAATTATGAAAAATGGATTAAATAAAATACTCGCCATATTAATGCTTTATTCGGCTGTTTCGTTGTTTTCTAATGCTGAAAATGATGCCATGAAGCATGACACAATAGATTATATAGAAAATACGCAATTTGTTTTTTCTTATCCTTCATTTTCTCGAGAGGAGTGCGACACCCTTTGGGAAGGTGAAAGTTTTTATAAATCAATCACATGTTTGGATGATGGTGCTATTCTTGTTTTTTGTCAAGGGCACAATACAATAAGTGTTATTGATTTTCAATTTATAGATAAAATTGAATGCAAAGATAAATATACAACCACAAAAAGGGGGGCATATCGTAATACAAATGCGATAATTCAAGAATATAATCAAGATACTCTATTAAGATATTATAGGGAAGATACTTATAGAAGCGGAATTGATATTTATTATTTTAATGTTAAAGAGCAAGATACAATAAAATATAACAGAATTCTTGATTCAGTTAAAAAGCAAATTACAGCTATTGATGATAGTCTTGAAATGGCTGAAAGAAGAGGCAATGTGCGGGCGGTGATAGGACAAAGCGGCGCGCTCGAGGAGGTGAACGGCTATTATCCCTACGGCGGACTGCTGGGGGCACCCGCAACAGGCGTGCAGGCGCGCAAATATGGCGGCAAGGAGCTCGACCGCGAGAACGGCCTCGACTGGCTCGACTTCGAAGCCCGCATGTACGACCCGCTCATAGGCCGCACTCCCATTGAATTTGTTCCTGAAACGTTTTATAATATTAAAAAGAAGGCTTATGGTTTCTAACAAATACATATATTTGATATTGTTTTTTTTATCAATAGCTTCTTTTGAAGCTCTTTCCCAAAAGAGATTGGCTACTGCTGACCCACAAGGATATGGATACAATTCTGCAATTTTAGCGGAAATTATTTCTCAAGAATTGGGGGATAGTGTATTACTCCAGTTAAATGAAAAAGAGCCAAGATGCATGATCATCATCGACTATAGAGATGATAACACAATCAATAAATATACCTTTTTTGGGCAAGCTTTACCTGAAATATTAAAAAATGAAGAAAATCAAGAACGTATTATAAAACGATTAAAAAAAGAGTCTCACTTATATTGTGTATCAACGGAAGCACACTTGGGATTATTTGATTTAGGCGAGTCTGATATTACATTGCTATTTAATTTTAGAGATATGTGGCTTTATGGACCTTACAAGAAGAAAGAATTCGATTTGGATTCCATCAAAAGCCAAATTATATATTTTAAAAGTGTTGAGGTTCAATCAATGGATGAATATGTACTTGAAACATACCTTAAACTATTAAAAGAAGCCAAGAAAAACGAGAAACGTCGAAAAATCTTTTTAGACTATATAAAAAAGAATATCTGCAAATGCTCTGATGTCGATGAAAAAGAATAGTTATATGCTGAACGGCAACATCACCTCGCTCATGCGCCACGGGGTGGACCGCAAGACCGAGGACTACTCCGGTACCAGCCCCTATGCCTATTGCGCCGCCAACCCCATCCGCTATATTGACCCAACTGGTAATGATTGGATTGCAGCGTTCTATAATAATTATGACTTCTTCTACTATTATGATAGTGAGATTCATAGCCAAGAAGATG
>CAMKGM010000120.1 GCA_946412245.1 uncultured Bacteroidales bacterium | reverse complement strand
GCGATGGGGTCATCAAGGACTTCCCGGGCAACTATAGCGAGTATCGTGCCTGGAAAGAGTATCACGAGCGTGAGGCTGCCGAGCAGGCACGAGCCAACGAGAAGCCTCGCGAGCGGCAAGTCTATAACAACCGCGACACCAGCAACAAACTCACCTACAAGGAGAAGCGCGAGTTGGAGCAACTCAATGCTGATATCGCCGCGCTGACCGAAGAAAAGGAGCAGCTTGACACCCTCTTTGCCAGCGGCGAGACCATCGACGATGTGGCTCAGAAAGCTGCCCGCTACGAGCAGATCAAGCAGCAACTCGACGACATGGAACTGCGCTGGCTCGAACTCAGCGAGAAGGACTGACCCCACTTTCTACCCCTTTCTCAAAGGAGGTGGGAGCACATATATCGAAAATTCAATGATAACCAATTAAAGTTTAAACTATGAAGATGAAAAAAACGGTTCTACTGCTGGTTGCCGCCATGCTCTCGTGGACACTGCTGCCGGCGCAATCGGCCAAGTCGGGCGACGAGGGATATGTGTTTGTGTCGCCATTGAAGTCGCACAGCAAAAAGTCGCTTAAATCACCGGTCAAGTCGACCATCGAGGCGGGGCGTGTGGCGGTAAAATCGAACGAGTCGGGCGAACTGGCCTTCTCGCTCATCGATGTGGCCGAATCCATGACCCTGGGGACTGGCTCCTTCTATGAGTACTTTCCACCGGCTCAGGACTATGTGCCGGCCGAATTTGTCTCGGCGACTGAGTTCAAAAAGGCTACACGGAAGGTCAGAATCCACTCCGAGGTGCCGGCGAGCATCGAGTGCGGCAAGCGTTACGTTTTCAAGCCGCAGTATCCTAGCGAATATAGGACTTCGGCGACAGTACGAGTCATACGTCTCACGGGCAAAGGGGTGACGCTGGTCACCGATGTCGATCCCGAAAACGATTTTACGCCTTCGCGCACCGAGGACATCTCCGGCAAAGCGTTGATAGAAGTATCGTTTGGCGACAATATCATCTATCTCTACGACGGGGAGCCGCTGATGCTGGCCAGCAACCTCGGAGGCAGAGACTACAGTACGCTTGAGGTTGATGACAACGGTGCCACCTATGCGAAGGACGAAAATGGTAACCGTCACGCCACAACCAAACTGTCGTATGTTTTCGGCGAAATTCCAGAAATTGGATATTTCGGCTGGATCTCCGACACTGAACTCGTCATCGACGACGAACTATTTATCCTCGCAACCCACTGAGCGATGCACCTGCCCCCTAGGGTGTAGATTAGTGTATTGTACGTTAGGAGGGTGTGCCATCATTCTGTTATGGCACACTCTCCTTGGTGAATTATAGTGGTCTGCCTATAGTCGGTTGCGCTCGTCTTGGCCGGCATGACTGCCCTTGTAGCGGCTGCCGGTGGCGTTGAACTTGTAGCGCACGGTGACTTGGAGCTCACGCAAGTCGCGGTGCTGAGCCTGGCACATGTTGCGCAAGCCATAGCGCAGCAGCACCTTTTCTTGTGCATCGAGTAGGTTTCGCCCGGCAATTTTCACACTCAAGCGGTCGTTGAGGAATGTCTTTGTCAGGCTCAAGTAGAGGTTTAAAACGGCTCGGGTAAGCGACACGTTCTCCATGTCGCCCCGGGTGGTGATGTCGAGACTGGCATTAGCTGTGAGCGTGGGCAGAATCTTGATGTTGTTGTTAAACTGAATCAGGAAAACAGGGCGCTTGGGGCTGATGGTGCCAACAGGCGTGGGAATCCTTGTCCAGTCCTTGATCATGCCCAGCGAGAGTTGTGGCTCGTAGATGCCAAACTTAGGGTTAAGGTTGAGCATCAAGCGCATCTTGTGGCTGTGGTCGAGGTTCTCACGGGTGAGAAGAGTGGTGGCCTCGCTGCCGGGCACCTCATGCGCCACGTTGATGATGTGGTCGCTCACGTGCTTGTATTCGGCCATGAAGCTCATCCATCGCCACATCACCATGAGTCCTACCTGATTGTTGATTGATGGCTTGAGGGTGGGATTGCCGCTCTCCCAGGTGAAGCGGTTGCCATAGGACACGTTGCTGGTGAGCTGCCAGTAGTAGGGGCGCTGAATCTTCATGCTATAGTTGAGCATGAGTTGCACTGCGCCGGCACGTGCCTGCAAGCCCACGGTGGGGAACAGGTGATGATAGGTACGACTCTGCTCGGCAATGTGCTCGCCCATGCTGTAGTAGTCGCTTGTCACGTTCTCGTTGCGCAGGCCCAGGCGCATTGAACCGAAGGGCAATGGGCGGGCATATTCCACAAAGAAGGCATAGCCCTGCTCGCGCTGCTCAGTCACCGACGAAGGCACCACCTGCTCGGGGTTAAGGTACTCGTCGTTGCGGCGGGTGTTGCTCAGCTCGGTGCCTGCTTGCAGATTGCCACCGAGTACTGGCCATGAGAGCACAAGTTTTCCTGCCAGTAGCTGGCTGCGTGCCATGCTTTGCGCTGTGACGATGCGGCTATCGCGTTCCTGGCTCACCTCATCGTTGAGCTGGTGCTTGCGGTCTTTGTAGAACATATAGTCGAGGTTAAGGTCGATGCCCAGCTTGCCCACCCTGCCGTTGTAGTAGGCATTGAGGGTGTGGGGCATGTTATAGGTTGAGTGATAATCGGCAGTGTTCTCAACGTGGTCGTAGAATTGGCCATCGGCAATCACGTCGGCAATCATCGTGCCGTGGCTTTTGTTCTTGAAATACCACTTGGTATCGTAGCGCATGCCCATTGAGTGGTTGTCGCTCAGCACATAGTTCACGCCCACCGAGCTGTATAGCGACTGACTGTGGCTCTTGTCCTTGAGATGCTGGTCGAGGAACCAAGTGGTGTCGGCCTGCACGTCAAACTTTATCAAATCGTTGTTCTCCCAGCGGTCGTCGTTGTACCACACGGAGCCAAACACGTCCATCCCGCCCTTGCGGTAGTTCCAATTGATGCCAGTTGCAAGGTCCATATTCTTGCCTTGATAATAATTGGCCTCGGCATCGAACGAGAGACCCTCGCCCTGTGGACGCTTAGTCTTGATGAGGATTACGCTCTCCACATCGGCTTTGTATTTGGCTCCGGGGTTGGTGATGAGTTCCACACTCTCAATGTCGTCGCTCTTGAGCTGGCCGAGCTCGCTATCGTTGCGCATCTGTCGGCCGTTGATGTAGATGAGCGGCGTACCTTTACCGAACACCTCAACGCTTGTGCCTTTCTTCTGCACGCCAGGTAGGTTGCCAAGCACCTCGGTGGCCGTGCCCACTTTGCTCAACAGCGTGCCATCCACATCGGTCTTGATGCCCTCGGTGGTGAGTCGATAGGTAGGTCGGGTGCCTTTCACAACCACCTCGCCGAGCACAGCGGCTTCGGGTTGGAGTTGGATAATGCCCAGGTCTCCGGCAGTGGTGGTGACACACTTTGTCTCATAACCGATATATGAGATTTTGACGATAGCGCTTGATTGCTGAGCCGAGAGCGAAAACGCGCCGGCATCATCGGTCATCGTGCCTGCCACAAACGCGCTGTCGACAGGGTTGAGAAGCACCACGTTGGCAAAGGCGAAGGGTTGGCTCAGTTCGTCAACGACCTTTCCGCTGAATGTTGCAGCAGTCGCAGTTATAGCCACTGCCAGCGAAAGAATGAGAAATTGAATACGTTTCATTGTTATATCTATTTTTGATTTGTTTTGTGAAAGCAAGCCTATTGTCATGTTCACGCATTAGACGCACACAAGCGGGCAAAAAGTTGCAACTTGATCCAGAAATGTAAAATCCTCTGTCATTCACCGGAAAGGAAAAAGCACGAAAAAACGCACCTCCCGGGAGAGATGCGCTTGATATTGATATGCAATACTACGAACCGCTATTATAGTCGGTTGCGCTCGTCTTGACCGGCATGGCTGCCCTTGTAGCGGCTCTTGGTGGCATTGAACCGCCAAGATACATTGAACCCGATTCGACGGGCATCGCGATAAA
>CAMKGM010000119.1 GCA_946412245.1 uncultured Bacteroidales bacterium | reverse complement strand
TCGCACAAGGCAAGAATTTTGCCGCTGCCAACTTTGGCAAACTCAGTGAAATCATTGAACACGAACTGCCCATGGGTCCCGACTTCACGCTGAAAGGCAAGGTATTCGGCGGTCAGGCTGTAGGTGCCGCTGCAGGTGAGTTCTCGTTCCAAACGCTCGTTCCAGGTCAGGACAGCGGATTTCTCCACACCCACAAAACCCACGAGGAACTCTATTTCATTCTGCGTGGCGAAGGCCAGTATCAAGTCGACGGTGAGATTTTCCCCGTGACCGAAGGCAGCGTGATCAGAGTGTCGCCCGAAGGAAAGCGTGCCCTGAAAAACACTGGCAGCGAAAACCTGACCATGCTCTGCGTGCAGTACAAGGCCACCCCGTTCACCGAGGCCGACAGTCCAATGGTCGACGGCAACATCCTCCAGGAACAGCTCAACTGGTAATTCTCCTGTTACCCTTTACTACCCCACTACAACTCCATAGTTTTGCAATGGAATTTGCAATATTATGGAGTTTTTTTCTGCGATAAAACTTCATACCTGCACTTTTCCGTTAACCGTTTTATGTGGTTTTCCAGAGAAAGGCGCCACTTGCGACAGCATCAGCGACCGCGCAAAACAGGAGTACAAGCGCACCCGCCCCTTCGTGTATTATAACCAGCAGACCCTTGTGCCTGAGCAGGAGGAGTCGCACATCAACAACGGTTCCTACCCTTCGGGCCACACCGTTCTCGACATGGACAATGTGCTAGTCGACTTTAAGAGCGAACTCGACCGAGTGCCTGAAGACATCAAGGCGAAGTATGCCGACGACGGCACCGGCAAGTTTCATACTGTCAAGATTAAAACCTGAAAAATTAAATATTATGATGAAAGTATTATTTGTATATGGCTATGGCGGTTCACCGCAATCTACCATGTGTCAGTTGTTCCGCAAGCACTTGCCGAGCGACCAATTCGAAATCGTGAGCGTTGTTTACCCCCAGCACGACTGCGCCCAAGCTGTGCCATTTTTGGAGCAGGTCATTGAGCAAGAACACATCGACATAATCCTAGGCACCTCGCTGGGCGGTTTCATCACATTATGCCTAAACACGCACCTTCCAAAGTTGGTAGTCAACCCCTGCATGAGTCCTCTTGCCGAGTTGCCACTGCTCACACCTCGTCCCGACCACCCCGACGATGTGCAACCCTCACCCGAACTGATTGCCACTTACGAGCCCTTTGAGCGTGCACTGTTTGCCAAAAACCACCTGGATGAACCCATCACCGGTTTCTTTGCCGAGGGCGACGAACTGCTCGGCACAAAATATGTCGAGAACTTTGCCGCACAGTTTGGCTCCGTCCACATGATTCCCGGCTCGCACTTCGGCAACAAGGCAGGCGTCAAAGCCGTGGTCCAGACTATGCTTTCAAGTATGACTTGAAGATTTAGTGCTGAGGAGTTGGAGCGTCACGAAAAAGTTTAGTCCGGTAAAAAAGTTTGGCGTATAGATCAAAAGAACTCGGAGGTGTCGGGATGGATGAAACTTTTTGGAAAGGCGGGAAGTTTCTTCTGTCCTTCTGTCTAAATAACTGACAACTGATAACTGAAGACTGATAACTGAAATCTGAGCTTGCGATTGCTATTTTTGAATAGTAGAGTCAAAAACTTTGCTGAAATCATCGCACATTGAAAAAATTTCAATAATTTTGTCTTCAGGAAACATAGCGGTTGTTTTTATTGATTTATTTTAGCACTACAAAACCACTAAAAATGCCGCTATTTTCCTAATTTTCAATTAATTAAAATTCATCAAACTCACGTTATTTTATAAATGCATCTTTTATGAAGAAATTATCTTTGCTCGTCATGATATTGCTGACATGGAGTCTGGCAACTCATTCGCAAAACGTCAAGACCTATGAGAACAAGGCTTTCAAGATTGATTATCCTGCCGACTGGGAAGTGACCTGGGACAGCGAGTCATTCGTAAACTTGGCCTCGGCCGACGAAGTTATCACCTTCGACGTCAGTTACAACGAAGTTGGCCCCAAGAAAGCCGAGTTGCCGGAAGCAGTCGACAACTGGGTGTACATGAAAGAAAGCAATGGAAACAAGGTCGACCAGAAACTCGTCAAGGACGACTACGCCCTCGTGCGCTCTATCGCTACCAATGAGGACGATGGCACACAGACCGTGACGGTGTGGTTTATCATGATTTCAAAGGAGCCGGAATGCTTCAGTGGCACAATAAACTGCCCGTTTGAGCGAGCCAACGATGCCCTCGACATCCTGGTCAATATGCTCGCCACACTTAGCCCCAAATAACAAACAAGGATAGCGAAAAAATGCCTAACTTTGCAGTCTAATCAGAACGGTAAATCGATTTGAGAATACAAGGATGAAATTTGTTTATAAAAACATTCATATTGGCGCTATAGCCACATTTTATATAATAGCCTTAGCTCTGCGCCTGACAACAATAATTCTCGGCAACATATACCCGTCACATGGGGTGAACTATGCACTGGAGCTTTCCACGGGGCTCGGACCTATCATTGGAGCACTTGTTGCTATGGCCATTTTCAAGCGCAAGACCGAATATACTATCGCAGGCAAGTCGGTTTGGAAATCCATTGCAACAATAGCAGTGCCTTGCCTCGTTTTTGGCATAATCGGTGGATTAGATACTGCTATAATTTGCTTCCTGGCATTCGTGTATGGACTTTTAGAGGAATATGGTTGGCGAGGATTCCTACAGAACGAACTCAAAGGATTGCCCGTGTGGCAATATGTCCTCATTATCACGGTGATGTGGTTCCTCTGGCATTTAGATTTGGATTCGCGCAACATCTTGCCGTTCTTCTTGATTTTGCTATTTGCCTCATGGGGAATTGGAAAGATCGCGACAGATACCCACTCGCTGCTGTTCTGTGCTGCATTTCATGGCATCGTGAACTTTGCCAAGCGCGGACGACTCGCCGACACCACTTTCCTTGTGGCCTTCATCTGTGTCATCGTCTTTTGGATTGCTATATGGTACTTTGTTGACAAACCAGCCAAAGACAAAAGCGCTGGTGTAGGAACAGACAAGTAAACTCCAATCTTTCACTCCCCATCTTATACATCATCAAGCGGTTGAGGAACTTATACCAAAGTTATAAAACTCATGAACAACAGCGCAGGACGATTACCAAAGGCTGATGAATAATAAAAGTCCAAAATCCAAGAGAAAATAAAAATTGCAACAAAACTTAATTTTTAAGTTAATTTATTTGGCGCATTGAATTCCTTGACTTACCTTTGCGGCAAGATAACTTAAAAGTTAAGAATGAAACAACGTTATTACATAGATTTGGTTGAAGAATATTCCAATGTGAATTTCTACAGCATCCATTTGGATGGGGAAGAACTCTCTGAATTAGAGCGTTTCTTTGAGAAATTCCCAACTGGTAGTGAATATGACGAGGATATCGATGTCGTCATATCTTGGCTCGACAATATTGCCGAGCGAGGTGCGCTTGAACGCTATTTCCGTCCCGAAGGTCATTATGGCGACGGCGTGGGTGTGATACCGATTGACATCGGCAACAAAGTGCGGCTTTACTGCCTGCGATTGTCCGATAAAATATTGGTGTTTGGCAATGGTGGAGTTAAAGATGCACCCACTTGGGAAGAAAGCGAGCAACTTGCACCATACGTCAAACTATTGATTGATACAAGCCGCTTTATTTCATCAAGGATTAAAGACGGCACAATAGTTTTGGTTGATAAAGAAATTGTTGGAAACTTAAACTTTAGCAGAGATGAAACGGAGTAAGATAATTGAGGAACGCCGCCGACAGGTAAGCCCCGAAGTGAGAGAACGCGTAAGCCTTTCATTTCAGATTGTTGACCGCATTCATCAGATTCTTGTGGAGCGTAACCTGCGGCAAAAAGACCTCGCGCTCATGCTTGGCAAGAGCGAGGCTGAGATAAGTAAATGGATGCGTGGGACTCACAATTTCACGATTGACACGGTTGTTG
>CAMKGM010000118.1 GCA_946412245.1 uncultured Bacteroidales bacterium | reverse complement strand
CGACTCGCAGAAATAGAAAGCACTTTGGGGAATGACGCGCAAACCATTCGGAATATCTATCGAGGTCAAGTTGGAGCATTCCTCGAAGACACCTTCTCCCATTGTGTCGAGAGAGGCAGGCATGCCAACATGTGTCAGTGATTCGCAAAAGTAGAAGGCATATTCATCAATCAGCCTCATCTGTGAGGGCAGGTCGATACTCACCAGCGAACTGTTGCCGAAGGCGTTATCGCATATTTCGGTCACGCCTTCGGGCACAAGGACATATTTGATATCGTGGTTACTGTTGAAGCCGTCCACCACACGCAGGGTAGCAGGAAGAATAACTGTGTCGGCGCTCTTGTGACACGACACTAGGGTGTCGCCAGCGGCTGAGTATATCGCCATGCCATCCAAATAATAATAATTGTTGTTTTCTGCAAGGGCTAGATTGTTGAGTGCGGAGCAGCCAGCGAAAAGGTTGTGTCCGATATGCAATACCGTTGCGGGTATGGCTATGTTGTTAAGTTGGATGGCATCCATGAATGCAACATTGCCAATGCTGAGCAGGCTGTCGGGAAAGGTGATTCCTGTGATTGTCTGGCAATAGGTGAAAGCATAGGGGGCTATATGCTTCGTGTTATGTGGCAAGGAGACGCTTCCACTCTTTTTTATCGGGCATTCAACTATAGTTGAGGTGTCCTTGCTAAACAGCAGACCATCAATCGACCTAAAATAAGGGTTGTCTTCGTCCACGTTGATGGCATTCAGGTTGGTAGCCGCGAAGGCCAGAGGTTCAATGTTCATCACTGAAGCAGGGATGGTGATGGACGACAAGCCTCTGGCAGCTAGAAAGCATCCGTATTTTATTTGCGTGACTGACGATGGAATAGAGATGCTCGTGAGCATGGCTCTATAAAAAGCCTCTTCACCCAAAGCAATGACATCGTATGTGATGCCGTTGTGAGTTACAGTGGCTGGGATGGTGATGTTGCCCCGGTACAAAGCGCACGACGACAGTGGCACCACTTCAATAGTATGTTCAGTGGTTGACAGGACATTGTAGGCGATGCCGCCTGCTTCGAAATATTGTGCTTTAGCTGCAAAAGTAAGAAACAGCATTGCGACGACAAAGAAAAACACAGATTTATTCATATTATTTCTTTTAAAATTTCATGAATAGGGACTGGAGGATTAATTCCAGTCCCTGTTATTGCCATTACAGGATAGTGTCCAAACATATACAAACAACACTATCACCTTTGTATGTTGTCAAGTATGTTGGGTATCTCCCCGCAGGGATAAGATCGTTGACAAAACTGACTTCATGACCTTGTGCAGCCAAAGAAAGCATACTATCAATAAATCCATCCCATTCGGCTTCACTTCGCAGAATAACATGGTTGGCCGCGCCATCAACAGTATAACTTATAGCGCGTTCGGTAGCAAGTTCTGTAGAAGTGGGATGTGATTCTACCAATTTTTCCTTTTGGCAGCTTCCTGCCATTGTTGCCAGCACCGCAAAGAGTGCTACAGTGATAACGATTCTTTTCATTTTGAGTAGAATATTTTAATATGTGATTTCTTCTAATTTCATTTCATATATCGAGTCAAATAGTGAATCACTGACATTGTGAAAAATGCTCACTGACTTTTTCAAATGGGAATATACTACCAGATCTTTTGTTACTACCATGCGGAAGTCTTTTATGATGGTATCCATAACTAATAGATGGTCGAATGAATGGTCAACCGACATTAATGCTTTGTACTCTTTTGGATACATAGCGAAAGGAAGAATGCCTAATTGTTTACAGAGGCTATCCCACACAACAGAATCTTTTGTTTCGAGCATGGTGACATCAACAAAGACAGAGTCATTGACTTTGTAGCCTTTGATAAACGTGGCATCAACGCCATCCATTTCTGCATACTTCTTGTATAGGTCGCTGACTTCGTTGGACGGGAAGATATATTTCCACTGCCAGACAAGGCCAATGACTATCATCTCGGCAACAGCCAAGAGGGCCACTATCAGCCAAAAGCGTTTTTTGTTGAACGTTTTCTCACTGAGCCGAGTGGAGGAAAGCTTGCTTTCATCCCGAGGCGTGGAAAACGAGGGTTTCGAAGAATCCAATGGACGTTTCATAGCTGCTGGATTATATTGTCCACGGTGTCGCAAATCGCGGTGGCGGTATGCTCGGTGGTGGTGGTGACCTTGACATAGTCGCGCGTGGCGGCAAACGTCTTGTTGGAGTTAAGAGCAATGATCAGGAAGAGGCAAGCCGCAATGGAGTAGGACGGGAGGCGGAGGCGGAAGAACTCTGCGCTGCCATGCGCCCCGACCTCAGGGGCACCGCGGGGGGTGCCTTTCTCCGTTATCGCTATCGAAGCCCTCCACTGGAGGCCTTCTTCACCCCTGAGGACGAGCCCCAGCCACCAGCGGCGGCGGCGAGAGAGGCGGCCCAACCGGTCGGCATAGCGCGCCATGCGGTAGGGCTGCTGGCGAAGGCGCCACGTCTGCCTCATAAGCCACAGGCTGCGGGCTGCACGCTGAAGAACCCAGCCATCGGCAAGGAAAAGGACGACGATGGCGACACCCAAGGGCGTGACTCCCGCTGGGGCCATATGCCACAGCAGGCTGGCCCCCAGGACGAGGACGAGGAGGCTGAGGACGAGCAGATAGCGGTCGGCCTGACGGCGGAGCCGGAACTGCGTGGGGCGGTCGCCGCCAATCAACTCATGGACCAGCTCGGGGGGCAAGGGCGGTATTTGCCTGGCCGCCTCGTCTATGTGGTTGGCTGCATGGTGCAGCCGGTGATATAGGTCTTGGTTTCTATTCATACTTTTATTTTTGTCTGGATTGATAGATCATCTTTTTCAATTTCTTTAATAGTCGCGACATGCGTTTGCGTGCGCCTGCTTCGGTTATGCCCTCAGCTAGGGCGATGGTGCTGTAGGAGTCGTCGTTGAGGAAGTGGCTGAGTAGGTTGCGTTCGCGAAGGTTGAGGCGCTCCATGAGCTCGTCTAGCAGGTGCCAGTCGTCGGAGGCTTCGGTGCCGGTGAGGGTTTCTATCTCATACGGGTCAGCGATGGTAGGCAGCTCCTGACGCTTGGGGTTGCGGAGGTAGTGGACAGCGGCGTGGTAGGCAATTTGGTATATCCAAGTGGACTCGGCACTGTCGCCACGGAAACGGCTGAGACCGTAGCGGCTGTATTCATCCCATATGGCCAAGACACACTCCTGCCTGAGCTCTTCGAAATAGAAAACATTCTGCCCACAGCACCGCAGACAGATGCTGTTGATGATTGGGTAGTGACGTTTCAGCAGTTCGCTGAATTCTATCTCTTGCTGCTGTGTAGGCATAATGTTAGCATTTACGCTCTATTGGAGGCAAAAATTTTTGAAATATGTGACACCTTTTGTAAACTATAAAGTAAAAACTAAAAACTAAAAAGTTTATTGGCATAGCATTTGTCCAATCCTTTTTAGTTTTTACCTTTTAGTTTTAAAAATTCTCAATTCTCAACTCTCAATTCTCAATTCTCAACGGCCCCGCCCACCCTTTTAGTTTTTAGTTTTTACCTTTTACTTTATCACAAACTCTCAACTCTCCAGCATAACAGCCAGACAACCTATCAGATACGATCGACCGAAAGTACCCTTTCGCCACCCGCCCGCTCCACTAGCGGGTGGGGTTCGAGGCAGTAGCGAGAGAGAAAGGATGCGCCTTTGGGGGGAAGGTGGACTATATATTAAGTAATTGCTCAAATTTATTTTACATATAATTGCCATCTAATTGACCATTAATTTTAAATTAATGGATTATTAATGGTAATTAGTGTTTAAACAATATGCACATTAATTTTGCTTATCGACTTAGTTTTTAGTTTTTACCTTTTACTTTATCACAAATTCTCAACTCTCAATTCTCAACTCTCAATTCTCAACGGCCCCGCCCACCCTTTTAGTTTTCGCTCTAGTACAAAGTATGACTGATTCTTGCTCGTATTTCTCAATGTGG
>CAMKGM010000117.1 GCA_946412245.1 uncultured Bacteroidales bacterium | reverse complement strand
CCATCCCAATAGTATCCCACGGTCTGATCTTCAATCCACACGTAACTCGAAGGAGTGGCAACGAGAAAGTTGGTTGCGGGTATAGTCGCATTGTTATTGCCACGAACGATGCGGTATTCTTGGTCTGGGGTGAGTCCTTTCAGAATCATGCCTGTGCTAGCCGCAACATGTTCGACCTTGGTCAGGGTCAATTGCTGGGAGGGGTTGCTCTTGTCGTAGGCGGTGGCAATGTAGGCATCGATGCCGCTGAGCGACATCTGGGTGGGCACCACCGAACTGAATGGCACGCTCGAAGCATAAGGCGTAATGTAGACATTCAACGCCGAAGCATGGGTTGATGCGTTGTCCCAACTGCTATTGATGGTGTTGAGGTATAAGTAGGCGTGCTCGTTGGGTACCCACACGGGCTTTTCGCTACCCCAACTCCAAATATTTTTCCCAAACGTCTCAGGAATGTTGCCGGGAAAGTAGAGCGAGCCAAGGGTAGAGGTGTGGAAGGCATAATCGCCGACATAAGTCACACTGGCCGGAATCTTAACCTCACCCGTCAGTTTTGAGTCGTCAAAAGCATATTTGCCAATATAGGTCAATCCGTCGGGCAATGTCAAGTTGCTGTTGGCGTAATTTGAATTGTAAAATGCGTGTTTTCCGATGCGAGTCAATGTGGGCGGCAGGGAGTTGCTGCTGCTAAACTGCGCTCCGGCATAGCATGAGTCACCAATCTCGGTGATGAGATACTTGCGGTAGTCGCCATTGACGGTGCGGTCCTCCTCACCGGTGTCGAAGCTATAACTGCTCGCAGTGTTCTGGATGTAGGGGTGATAGACATACTTGGCCTTGCCGGCGTAGGTCGTGCCGTTGTAGGTGACTGGTAACTTGGTCAGAATCGACAAGAAATACCGGCCGGTGTAGTTGTTATTGAATGCATAGTCGTAGGCCCCAGCGGTGATGTAGTTGGCACGCGAGCTGAACAAACTGTTCTGCTTGTAGTGGTCAACCACGCCTACGGGCACGCGGATGTAGCAGTCGTTGGGAACCGAACCCAGGTCCCAAGTCTGGCTGTTGTATCTGAGTCTCTGGTTGAATACCAGCTCTTTTAGCGTGGTGGTGTTGTGACAGAAATTGAGATTAAGGCCTAAGACCGAACTTGGAATCACAATCCGTGAATACTTGCCGTTGGCAAACGCGTTGTCTAGTACATATTCTACGCCGTATGGGATGTGCACTGTTCCCGTCAATCCCGCGCCGTCAAAGGCATGATTGTAGATGCGATTGAGGTTGTGCGTGAAGGGATAGCTCGTCACGGGCTGATTCATGAAGGCCTCTTGGTTGACGGTTTTGACGTTGATGCAGCCGGTGACTGTGTAGGCGGTCGTGGCGCTCTTGTAATAGAATGACCTTCCACCAATTTCGGTCACGGCATAATTCTTGCCATTGATGTATACATAGTTGGGCACATCGATTGTTGTCGCTGTTCCGCCGACCAGCGCTGTGCCATGAGCGACGGTCTTTGCTTCTCCAGCGTAGGTGGTGCCGTCGTTGGCAGTATAGGGCTCCGTGCTAATGACGGTGTAGGCGGGGTTGGAGCCACTGGGCCAATAGTCGTAGGCCTGTCCCACGTCATCGCGGTTGACCGCGTAGAATCCCGTCCATCCGGCGGCTGAGTAGGTATTCTCCCTGCCGAAGGGGATGCACAGATCGATATTACTGGGCGTGAAGCCAAAGTAACTAGATGGGGTGATGGTGGGCGGATTCTGCAAGTTGACGTATAAGTATGCCTGGGGGTTGATGTTGTAGAACACGTGGTCGCTACTCAGAGCGGTCGCCGAACTAGGAATCATAATCTCTTTCAGATTAGAACAGCCGTAAAAAGCACTGGCCCCAATTGTTTTCACGCCATAGGGAAAGGGGGCTCTAGTGATTTGGCTGCAGTTGAGATGCGCGCTGCTCCACACGGTGATTAATTCGGATGGATAGTTCATTGCCCCTGTCCTTCCCTCGGGCACACGATAGAGCATGGTCAAGTCTTTGCTATAGATGTCACCATAAGAGCCATAGTTGGCAAATGTCTGGTTCTCACTGTCGATGGTTACCGCTCCCAGTGAGGTGCAGCCATTGATAAAATTCAAGGCTAAGCTGTTGACCGATTTAGGAATCGTCAACGTGGTCAATGCGCTGCAGCCCATGAAGGCTTCGCTGTTGATGGTGGTTAGGAAGATGGCGTTGGTCAAGTCAATCGTCTTCAGAGCGGTCATGTTCTTGAGCGCGCGAGCTCCGATGGTGGTAAAGTGAAACCTTATTCCCCCGTCAGAAATATTGCTCTCGGGCTTATAGACCGTGCCATCCTCGGTGGGGTCGTAGCCAGGCGTTCGCGAAGGTTTTTTATAGCCAACCAGGGTCAGGTAACGCAAGACATCTACGCCGTCAGCGTCGGTGCTGCCCACAGCATACTGTCCGCCGTCTTGCAGGTTGTAGTCGCAGGCGTCACCGCTCTTCACGGCGCTGCTGAATTTGTTCCACCCGGTTGCTGCCAGCCACTCGCTCTCGGTTTTTACGCTCAATGGTGAGATGTACAAGGTCATACCGCTGTTGCTGGGCCAGGATGTGGCTTGACAACTTAATGAGGGGAAGTCAAATGACGAGTAGTACACCTTCTGCAGACTGGTGCAGCCGGCGAATGCCGAAGCGTCGATGCGGGCCACAGAACTGGACAGATGAACCTCGGTCAAGTTAGTGCAGCCGGAAAACGAGGATTGCCCGATGATGCGCGCACCCCAGTTGAAGACAACGCTCTTCACGGTCGTGTTGTTCTTGAAGGCATTATCCGAGATGCCCCAAACGCGATGATTCGTGCCGTTGTAGTACACAGCACATGGGATGTAAAGGGTGGTAGAGGATGCACCTTGCGCGCTAACGCCGGTCACATAGACAGAAGTAGACGATGTGAGCGTCTGGAAAGTCAGGTCGCCATAGCTGAAGGTTTCTTGAGTCCAAGCTAACGCATTGGATAATATGGCTAGCCCAATGAGAAATAGAAATTTTTTCATAGTCTTAAGTATTGGAATTATTTGTTTTTTTTGCAAAGGTAATGAAAATCATCAATAGGAACAAGTTTTTGTTGTACATTTTCAAAAAAAATCGTTACTTTGCACTTGATTGATTTGAACAATTCGATTGCTCGAACACTCGACAGCTCGAAAATTCACAAATTCGTAATAAACTCGTGACAAAATTCTTGATGACAATGAAAAAGATATTGATGCTCCTGGCGATGGCCCAGCCCGTGATAGTTGGCAATGCTGCCGACATCCTTGACTATGTAGACCCGTTGATCGGGTCGGGCGGGCATGGTCATGTCACCGTGTCGGCTAGTGTACCCTTTGGTTTCGTGCAACTCGGTCCCACCAGTGTGCCGCAAGACTGGGATTGGTGCTCGGGCTATCACCGCAGCGACTCGACCGTGATAGGTTTCCCGCACACGCACCTCAACGGCACTGGCATCGGCGACCTGCACGACATCACGGTCATGCCCGTTGTGGGCCAGGTCAAGTATGCGCGCGGCACGGTCGATGACCCGACAAGCGGCCTCTGGAGTTATGCCGACCGCAGCAGCGAGGTGGCACGACCGGGCTACTACAGTGTGCCGCTCATGCGCTATGGCGTGCAGGCCGAACTGACCGCCACCGCCCGCACGGGGTTGCATCGTTACACGTTTCCAGCCAGCAGCGAGAGTGCCATCGTGTTCGACCTGGTCAATGGTGGATGTTGGGACGCGCCCGACGAGGGCTACATCCACGTGCTCAACGACTCGACCGTCGAGGGCGTGCGCTGGTCCACCGGCTGGGCATGGCATCACCCTGTCTACTTCCGTGCCGTGTTCTCACGCCCCTTCAGGCAGGTGCATCTCATCGCCGATGGCATTGAGGTGCCCGGCAACGAGGTGAATGCCAAGAAGGTCTATGCCCGCTTTGACTTCGACACTCGCACCGACCGGAAGGTCATGCTCAAGGTGGGTCTGAGTGCTACCTCAATCGCCGGGGCAACCCTCAATCTGGCGGCCGAGCAGACGGGCTGGGACTTTGAGGGGGTTGTGGCTCGGGCGCAGGACACATGGCGTCATCACCTGGGCAAAGCGCAGATTGAGTCGCGTGATCCGAGAGTGCTGCGATGCTTCTACACAGCACTCTACCACACGATGATTGCCCCGTCGGTCTACAACGATGTCGATGGCAAGTATCATGGCAGCGACCACAAGGTGCATCCCTATCCGG
>CAMKGM010000116.1 GCA_946412245.1 uncultured Bacteroidales bacterium | reverse complement strand
CATCTACGGCTATCTGAAAATATGCACAGGCACATCCGCTGAAGAAGTATCGGTCGATCTCGTTGAACGATATCCTCGGGTCGAGGTAGATGCAGTGCTGCTCCAGCTTGGTCTTCTCCAGTATCAGCAGCGACATGAACTGGCGGAACAGCTCGCTCAGGGTCTCCATGCAGCGGTTGCGGGCCGCCATGTCGTCGATCTTGTGGCGCTTTGCCAGGGATAAAAAGCCAACGGTTGACACAACGAAAAAGCCAAACGGCTCATTTCAAGTCATTTGGCTTTCCTTCTCGTGACCCCGGTGGGACTCGAACCCACGACCCATTGATTAAGAGTCAATTGCTCTACCAACTGAGCTACGGAGTCATCGCTCATTCAATTGCGGTGCAAAGGTACTGCTTTTTTCTGAACCGCCAACTATTTTTGAGTTTTTTTTCAAAAAAAAATTCATTTTTTCAAATTCAAATTTTATTAATTTATTTCAACTCATTAATATCCAAACACTTATAGATTCAAGCCATTTTGGTGGATATTTTGGTTTTAGGGGCAATTGCACTACCTTTGTAAGTTGGAACACAAAACTCATTACTGACTCATGGAAGAAAAATATGATTTTGACCGAGTGATAGACCGCCGAGGCACTGGCAGCGTGATGTATGACCGCCGCAAAGAGATGTTCGGACGTGAAGATGTGCTGCCGCTATGGGTAGCAGACATGGGCTTCGCCGCCTGTCCCGAGATTACCCAGGCGCTTGCCGAGCGCATTACCAGCCACCCCATCTATGGCTACAGTGTGCCACTGGACGACTACTGGCAGTCGATCATCGACTGGCAGCGCGAGCACAACGGGCTGGAGTTTACTACCGACGAGGCTTGTTTCATCGGTGGCATCGTGCATGGCTTTGGCCTCGTGATCAACCATTTCACCCGTCCGGGCGACAGGATTGTCATCCAGGAGCCGGTGTATCACCCCTTCAGGATGCTCATCACGGGGAACGACCGTCTGGTGGTCAACAATGGGCTGAGACGCACTGCCGACGGCTTCTATGAGATGGACATTGAGGGATTGGAGCAGGTTTTCAAGACCGAGAGCCCACGGCTAATGGTCTTGTGCAATCCTCACAATCCCATCGGCATCACATGGGATGCCGACGTATTGAGGCGGGTAGCCGCACTGGCAAAAAAATATGATGTGGTGGTATTTAGTGACGAGATCCACGGCGACCTGGTGCTGAAAGGTCAGCTACACACGTCGTTTCTCACCGTGAGCGACAACGCGCGGGCTGTGGGAGTAGTGATGGGTGCGCCAAGCAAGACGTTTAACATCGCGGGCATCGTGAGCTCGTGGTGCGTCATCAAGAATCCTGAATTGAGGAAGCCATTCTTCCACCGCCTTGAGGCCAACGAGCAGTGTTCGCCCAATTTCCTGTCGATGACGGCCACCCGTGCCGCCTATCGTCATGGTGGCTCATGGCTTGCCCAGTGCCTCGACTACATCGAGGACAACATCGACGCCGTGGTGAATTATTGCCGTGAGCACATTCCCGGTATCGTTGCCATCAAGCCCCAGGCATCGTTCCTGGTGTGGCTCGACTGCACAGGGCTCGGGCTGGAGCATGACGCGCTCATCGACCTGTTTGTCAACAAGGCCCGCATCGGCCTGAACGACGGTGCGATGTTCGGCAAGGCCGGCAACGGCTTCATGCGACTGAACGTTGCCGTGCCGCGCAGCATGCTCATGCAAGGCATGGCACAACTGGCCACCGCCGTACTACAACTATAACGTCTAACAACCAGAAGGAAGACAATAAGCACATTAAAATACAAGGGCTTGATAATAAAAACAACTTGAACAACTGGCACAACTCTCTATATCGTTGTCACCATTGTTCAAGTTGTTTTTATTCTGAAATTGTATTTCTTGCCTTTCCTTTTATCGCGCTGTTGCCTCAAGCGAGCTTGGCAAGAGCGGCGGCAATGCGCTTGGCGGCCTCACGCAGGTTCTCGTCGCTGGTAGCATAGCTCAGGCGGATGTATCCCGGACAACAGAATGCGCTACCGGCCACGGTGGCGACGTGTGCCTCGTTGAGCAAATAGAGGGCGAGGTCGTTGTCATCGTTGATGACGGTATCGCCACAACGCTTGCCGTAGTAGGAATCAACCTTGGGGAAGGCGTAGAAGGCGCCATCGGGCATGTTGAGTTCCAGACCGGGGATTTCCTGGAGCAGGCCCACAATGAGGTCTCGGCGGCGCTGGAAGGCGACACGCATTTCCTCAACACATTCCTGGGGACCATTATAGGCAGCCTCGGCGGCCTTTTGGGCAATCGAGGAGACACCGCTGGTGTACTGGCCCTGCATCTTGGTCACAGCCTTAGATACCCACAAGGGAGCGGCAATGTAGCCAATGCGGTAACCAGTCATGGCATAAGCCTTGGAAACGCCATTGATGATGACCACCTGCTCCTTGATAGCATCAAACTGGGCGAGCGATTCATGGCGGCCCACATAGTTGATGTGCTCATAAATCTCGTCGGCAATAACCATCACCTCGGGGTGACGTGCCAGCATGTCGGCGATAGCCTTCAACTCGTCGCGAGTGTAGATGGCGCCACTGGGGTTGCTGGGCGAGCAGATGACGATGAGACGTGTTGCGGGTGTGATAGCGGCTTCAAGCTCATCGGCTGTCACCTTGAAGTTCTTCTCCATGCTCGAGGGCAGCAGGACGCTCTTGCCTCCAGCCAGATTAACCATCTGCACATAGCTCACCCATGCGGGAGTGGGAATGATGACCTCGTCGCCAGGATTAATCAGCGCCATGATAACATTGCACAACTCGTGCTTGGCACCATTGCCAATGACAATCTGGTCGGGTGTATAATCCAAGCCGTTCTCGCGGCGCAGTTTCTCGCACACGGCCTGGCGCAGCGACAGGTAACCAGGAACAGGCGAATAGAACGAGAAGTTGTCGTCCACCGCCTGCTTGGCGGCTGTCTTGATGTGGTCGGGAGTAAAGAAATCGGGTTCTCCTACCGAGAGGTTAATCACATCCACGCCCTGAGCGCGCAGCTCGCTGCTCTTTTGTGACATGGCCAGTGTGGCACTTGGTGCCAGTGCGTTAATACGGTCCGAAAGTCGGTTCATTGTATGCAAAGTTTTTAGTTTTAAGTTAATTAGTTTTTGATTACTGCAAAGGTATGGCTTTTTGCCCGAATGCACAAGAAATATTCAAGTTTCGTTACCAAAAACCCGAGAGCCACTTGTTGATTACACCGAGACAAACTTATTTTCCCACGACCCTGCCGTTCACCACTCTGAAGCGACGGTCAAACTCCTCGCGGGTGCGTTTCCAGCGGTTATGGCTCCACAACCAGTATTGCGGCGCGCGGTTGATGGTCTGTTCAAAGCGGCGGAAGTATTCATCGGTTATTTCCATATCGCGCATCGACTTCGGCTCACGGGTAATCACCTGGAACTCACACTCATAGAATCCGCGCTTCAAACACTTTACATCGACATAGACCACAGCTTGTTGCTGCTGGCGCGTGATGCGCTCAATGCCCGTGAATACGGGTGTCTCATGGTTGAGGAAGGTGAGCCAGTGGTGAATGTTTTCCCACTTGGGCACCTGGTCGTTGATATAGCCCAGCATCGTTGTCCGGCCCTCCTGCTTGTTACCGATAATCCATCGCAAGGCATCATTCTTGGGGACGCAGACGGGCCCCATACGGTTGCGCATCTTGAGCACCACGCGGTCCATCACTTTGTTCTTAAGGGGATGATATAGTTGTCCCAAGATGTAGTCGCACTCCATCGGCGGCAACCACAGGGCAAAAGAAGTGACCCACTCCCAGTTGCCATAATGGCCCAGCAACAGAGCTATAGATTGACCGCTATTAAGAATTTCCACTACTTGCTCGACGCCCTTAAAGGTCATGCGCCGCATGATGTTCTTGCGGCTGATGGTGGTATATTTCACCGTCTCGGCAACCATATTGCACATGTGGCGGTAACACTTGCGCTGCAAGGACTTAAGTTCCTTCTCGCTCTTGTCGGGATAGGAATTGGAGAGGTTTTTCCATATCACACGATGGCGGTAACTGAATATATAGGCTACCAGCAGATAGAGGATGTCGCTTAACAAGTAGTGCACCCACATAGGCAAGAGCGACAACACATACCATGTGCCATATATCGCCCAGAATGCTATGTCATTAAGAACCTTTTTCATTAGTGACTGCGAAAGTACAACAAAAAAGCCACTCCTGCAAATATCCCGTGATTTGCAACAAAATCAGTCCAAAGTATCCCATGGTTTGCTACAGAATCCTAAAATTGCAGTAATTTTGCCGCCACTATGAAGGCCATTATCACTTTTTTCCTGACTTCGTCACTTTTTTCTTGAGAGATAATTGTTAAAATATAACTAA
>CAMKGM010000115.1 GCA_946412245.1 uncultured Bacteroidales bacterium | reverse complement strand
AATTCCTGCACTTTGTGGTTGAATCCTACTGCGTTGCCCCACTGTACGTTATAAGTGGTAGCAACATGTAATCTGAATCCCATAATCGTTAAGCTAAATAGGTTTCGTTCATATAACAGGTTTTATAGAATCGGTTGTCAGCGGGAATAGTAATCCGCTTAAACACGACCGACCAGAACCCATTCTTGATCTCAAATCTCGTTGGGGTTTCGTCCAGCAGCATTTCAACTATGCTTGGAGATATCGGGAAGCAAAATTTCAATGCTCTCTCCCTTGAACCACGTGATAGGCTGCACCAATACTTGATAGTCAGCTTCTTGTTTTTAGTCTTAGCCATTGTCTGTTGAATTTTTGCGGTTGTTATAGTTCATTTTTACGCGTGTGAGGTAGAAGTCCTGATACTTGCCGTCCAGTTGCCCCCTCACGTAGAAATTGCCGTCAACATAGAATTCGGCATCTCGTTGGGTGAGCTGTGGATTAATGGTCGTCAGGTGTATCTCGATCGTCCTCCTCACGGTAAAGTTGCGGAATGATGGATTGGCTGGTTTATCGGCAGTGGTGTGATGTTCCTGCCGTTTCTCAGCCAGCATTCTCTTGTTCTGCTTTCTTCTTGTCATAATAGCTCTTATATTTGCGTTGAACATAGGTGAGCAGCAAGGATCTGAGTGCCCTGGCCTTGTCGCTCGGTGAATAGGTGTAATAGTCAGTATGAGGATTCCCGTACTTATCGTCGTATCGGATAGCCCCTCTATAATCTCCTCTTGAGAAAAACTCACTGAAAGTTTCGCTCCTGTCAGTGTCCGTGTTGCTATACTGAACATAAAGGCTCACATACAGCTTGCCCTTGATCAGCTCGATGCCGTTGAATGTACTGTTCCAATGGTTGCCGGTGCGGAATTGGTCGGGCACCCACAGCCGCTTGTCCTTGGATTTGTAAAGTCTCGTTCCCGCTTCCTTGATGATTCTCGTGATGGTGGCGGGAGTAATGGCTAAAAGCTCGTCCTCGGTCAGTTCCATGATAATCTGGACCTTCCTATCGGGCTTGTACCGCTTGAATAGTTCGATGTTAATATTCATGTTCAAATGTTCAAAAAATGCCAGGAGAACGGTTGATATGGTTCAATTTCATTCTCCTGGCTGGTTAGTAATAATGTCTGTTAGATAGTAATCAGCACACTGCCAGATACGTTGCTGACCTTCATGTAATCGCTCAGGTCAAGATCGGGGTTGTCCTTCTTGTACTTACTCAGATCAAAACTCTCTCGTTGGGTCGGTAGCTTCCGGGTGATCCTCATGCCGTCCGTTTCCCAGATCTTCGCGTTGGTGGCTTCCATGCGTAAAAGGATGTCGGCCTTGATGCGCTTCAGCTCATCATCCACTTGCTGTTTCGTTTGGATGAGC
Organism: uncultured Bacteroidales bacterium; assembly: GCA_946412245.1. GTDB lineage: Bacteria > Bacteroidota > Bacteroidia > Bacteroidales > Muribaculaceae > Sodaliphilus. The sequence continues at coordinate 3,596 of CAMKGM010000115.1, read as the reverse complement.
TCACGGATGGTCATCTCCTGCGCCTTGATGTCGGCAGGGATGGAGTACGGGTTGTTGAATGTCTCGCCGTTAAGGTCCGCTTCCAGCAAAGCCTTGCAGATATTGGCAGGGATACGTTCAACTTCGATAATCTCGCTGATGTGGTCCTTCCCCTTGCTGCGGAGACGGATCACCAGTAGCCTCTCAATCTTTGCCCCGGGGTTTTGGAGCGTGAACAGATAGGCGTAGATGCTCAACTGCCATTTAGCACGCTCCATTTTCTCGGGGGTGAAGGTGCCGTAGGTCTTGATATCAGCCAGTGTAAAGGTGTCCCGGTTGATGCGGTACACCTTGTCAATGCTTGAGGCGTAGTGCTTGGTATCGGTAACAAGATACTCGCTGGCCTCATGCACAAGTTGGTTCGCGTGGGTGAGCTGGATATAGTCGGCGACCTCAACAGTGCCGTCATTTACCCATTCACGGTCGAAAAGTTCACATGATTCGTGGACAGCACTGCCATACGCGGCAGCGGCCTGGATCATCTCTTCAGGTACATCGTCATACTCATTTGGAAAGAGCTGACGCTGAATAACGCTCGTGATGCCGGAAAGCTCAATGCCCTCCAGGTGATAGGTGTGCTCCTCACGATTGAAGACCACGCCTGAATCGTTTAATCTGATCATTGTCATAGCGCTAGAAAGTGATTACGGTGGATTTGTGAATTTCTTGCTTACGGCGCGAAAACATGGCCTTGATGTCGGGATTGTTCTCGACTTCCATGCGGTGTTGCTCGTAAAGCTCGATAAGTGAGTCGATATCGTTCACTTTAGCCAATGCCGCTTCGATGGCAGCATAGCGGGGATCCTTAGCCGCTGGTGTGGTAGCCTGGGCCGATGCGGATGTGGTTCGCGTCCTTCGTGTAGGTGCCTTCTTAGCGGGCTCCTCGGGAAGGGGCTTGGTCTGTTCACGGTGATAACTGTCGCTGTCAACGTCCTTAGTGTCGTCAATAGCGAACATTGCATTCATAGCGTACTTGCGGGCATAACTGGAAGCGGCGCCGGTAATTTGTGCTGCGTCCATGCCGGTCTTGGTGGCTGTATGCTCAGCGATAGCAGAAGTGGTGATAGTCTCACCCTTGTCGTTAAAGAAGTAGAGTGTGGTCTTCAGGAAGGTTCGTCCTCCCAGTTCGATTACCTCGTCTTCAAAGCGGATTCCACAATTCTGGCTGCGGAGTAACGGCTTGATGGCAGCAAGGATGGATTCCAGGCTGCGGTAGTTGTACTTGCCGAAGGAATTGAATTGGTCCTTGGGCACGATCAGGTGTTGCTGAATGTAGATTAGCGATTGAATCAAATCTTTCATTTTGCGTTGATTTTTAGAATGTTAGTAAAAGGGTTGTTGTCTAAAATGAAAGAGGAGGCCATCACAGTGAAGTGATAACCCCCTCTTCGGGAGCATTGAGGTGTCGTGCCTCGTTGCTATGTGAAATGGTTTGTTTTACGAAAGGAACCAGTCGTAGGCGGGATTGGACCCGTCAATGGCTTGCTGGATTCCAAAGGTAAAGTCAGTGCAGTTTTGGTTGCGCTCCAGCCACTTATCGATGTAAGTCTGCTTAACAGCCTCATTGAAAAGTTGGAGCAGCTGGAATAAGGTGATGGTGTCGATGTCGTCCTCTTTCTTGAAATTGGGATTCTCGACATATCCACGTACTACAGCGTTAACTGCCTGGTCGCCCAGAATAACGTTGGGCAGACCGAGTTCGTTGCGTGTGGCGGTGGGCAGCGCCTGGTAAAGTCTCAGGCGGCCGATGATGCCACAGAACTGCTCTTCGGTGATCCTGGTGTTACCCAGGGCCTCCAAGGTGCGCAGGTTCTCGTCCTTGTGTGGATCGAACCCGCTGAAAAGTTGCAGTGCCCGTTCCTTGATGTCGGATGCGGTTAATGCGTCAAAGTTCCCTGTAAAACCGTCGCAGGTCAAACAGAGGTTGCTGCAAACTCGGACTTGCCAGCCCACAAAAATCTTGAATTTCATGGGGCTCTCGCGTCCGAAAAGTTTGTCTTCGTTGTAAGATCGTACGCCGCCAATGCAAAGGTGCACAGGCTGGCCGTTGATAAAACGCGTAAGTCCAGCAACGTGGCAAACAAATGCCATCCGCTGAAAATACATCGTTCTCTCTGAATCTGTAATCTCGCTAAGTTTCTTGTCCAAAGCAGAGGGGGTGCGACCATTAATCTGGTGCGATGCCCTTATCTCTACTGGGGTTAATTCCCCGAAGATGGTCTGTCCGGCCTCGATAACGCTCTTGATGAAAGCCGTGTGGCTAATGGTGAGGGTCATATCGGCAAAGGTCGGTACGATGCATTTCTCGGTGAGTTCCTCAAACGTTACCGCCGAGGTGTTACTCTCGATAAAGTTCGGGTGGTTGTCTGGATCGATGTCATCCAGTACCACTGCGTCTTCGATGTCATCGGTGGGGATGACGGAAGGTGATGTCGCGATAATCCCGTCGGTGGGGATGATCTGCATTTCTTGTTGTTCGTTGTTCATTGTTGGTTTGGTTGTTAGCGCGGCCTCCTCATCTTGCCGATTACAGCCGCTAGTTTTTTACTGTTCTTAAAAATGGTGCCCACGGTGTCGCAGGCTAGGATCACGAGGTCAACCCAGTTCTCAAGTTTTGTCTTTGGTCTGGCCATCGCTCGTGGTGTCGTTCTTTGTGGCCCAGCGCTTAATGGTTCTACCGATGTCGATCAGTGCCATGAGCTGAGCCGCGTAATTCATAAATTTCAAAAGTCGTCTCATCATGTTGTTGTTATTGTAATTAGTTGTTAATAAAAATGTTAGTTAAATCTCAGTATATATATAAGGCGACTACGGGAGATGGGAAATGGGCAAACCGACGATGAGAATTGGAAAAACTTTATTACCTTTGTGGTGAGCATCTCGCAAGATACTCCGAACCGCCAAATTATTATACTTAACCAATAAAACCTGATACGACTATGAGCAAGAAACTACTTTTCAGACTCGCCGTCCTCGTGACGGCCATGATGTGTGCTCTCGGCGCCAGCGCCCACGACTTCGAGTATGGGGGCTATTACTACACTATCTTGACTGACAGCACTGTAGCCATCACTCACCCGACTGGCCAATATGGCGTTTACAGCGGCAATGTGACCATCCCCGAAGGTGTTCAGAACCCCAGCACTTACAAATACTATTACGTTACGCAAATCTACTTCAGTACGTTCGAAGAGTGCACGGGTTTGATAAGCGTGACAATTCCTAACACAATCACCGAGATACAGTCACGTTCTTTTAAAGGCTGCACTTCGCTGCGAACCGTCGTAATGGGCAAGAATTGCTCATTTTATAATCCAGCATCTAATGGATATGCGTCCCGGGTCTTTGAGGATTGTCCGAATCTTACTTCCATCACTTGCTGGATGTTTAATCCAGATAAGTGGGTTGAACTTGATGGTTACTATAATTTTGACCAGTCGGTACTCAACAACGCAACTTTGTATGTGCCCCGCGGTGCCGCACCCAACTATCAGGCTACAGAGGGCTGGAGGCTCTTTGCCCACATCCAGGAAGCTCCAGGTGACTACAACTATGAC
>CAMKGM010000114.1 GCA_946412245.1 uncultured Bacteroidales bacterium | reverse complement strand
TATCGGGCTGTCTGTCCGCATCGAGACCTCACACGCACGGCTCGTTTCGTCGCTGGCACATCAGGTCTCGCTGCGATCGATTTGATACACGCTCCTCAATCAAGCCCAGCGTTCTCGCTGCACTCGGAGGTATCGATGCTGCCTGCCCCATGCCACACTCGTCCACTACGTTCATCCTGGCACGTCGGCTAAGGCTCCAGGGGACAAGCCAACCACGTCTGCATGCTGCAAACATGGTTGTCTTGAAGGGCAAACGCGCGTCCATCGGTAAGGCCGACTTGGCCGAGCGCAACGCTTCGCGGTGCGCCCGCCAGGTCGACAGCGTAGCTTCGCACCGCACAATGGACAAGTCAGACCATTACGCCCGTGACACGGTGGGCATCTACTAGCCTCCCAATATCACCTGGTGGCCATGAGCCTATACAGTGGTTTGAATTCAATTGTTTATCACCACTAAATTATTAAGAATCGGCAATATGCGATACTTTTTAAATATCTTTTATTAACTTTATAATCCCGCCAACGGGTTTATTTAGTAATTTTGTCTTTTCTTGTTTTGGGACAAAACTTAAAATCTTGAATTAATTTTAATATGAATGTAAAATTTGGGAATACACTATTAATAGTTTTAACGGCTTTCTTAGCGTTGTTCATATTACTGCTTCTTATTTTTTTTAATATAAGGCAAGAAGAAGCGAGCCATTTTGGAACCTTTATTTCTGGTTTCGCATCAATCTTGACAGCAGTAGCCTCACTCGGTGCAATTTATGCGACAATGACTGTTAGCAATGCCGTGAATGCAATTTCAACGAGAGATAGGCGAGAAGATGAATATACTGAGCATATCATTGAACAAATGATAAAGTTTAATGAGCTTTCTGCATCCTATGAGGCTTTCTGTCATAAAAATGCAGGTTCAAGCGTTTTCAATAAGCAGGATGATTTTGAAGAGCAAAAAAGGAAGATGATGAGAGAATTGATAATCTGTTGTCATGTTATAATATATTATGTGAAGCGGCATCCATTAGCATCATATGGTAATCAATTGATGGGTGCGATATACTGGTTTCTAAATGACTTGGATGGGAAAGATAGACGTGAGGATGTTAAGCAAGAACTGACTAATTTTCTTGAAAAGCTGCAAAATGCGCATGCTGTGGATAGTTGAGCTTGATGCCATAGGTTTTTAAATATTGTTTGAATAGTTCAAGATAATTTGTAATTTTGCATGTCTGAATCATGATTGGATAACTACATAATACGTTAATATAAACGATTAGTATTAGAAAATGAAGAAACAAATCTATACAATATTTTTTATTCTCGTTTTTTGTGTATTCAGTTCTATGGCGAGAACAGTCATACAGATGGAGCCTTATGGTGGTGTATTTAAGATTCCATGTGTAGTAAATGGGGCCAAGATGAAATTTATCTTTGATACCGGAGCTGCAACAGTAACAATTTCTGAGTCAACTGCAAACTATATGCTTGAAAACGGATTCCTTACTGAGAATGATATCAAAGGTGTGGGTAAATCTTCAGTTGCTGATGGTCGTATTGTTGATCATGTCAAAATCAATTTAAAGGATATAGAGATTGGCGGTCTGCATCTGAGCAATGTTGAAGCTGTTGTTATAATGGGGCAAGAATCACCATTATTATTAGGTCAATCCGTAATTCAATCTATGGGGAAGATATCTATTGAAGGGAATAATTTAATTATTGAAGATGGTATTAATGATTTGGGTGGGGAAGAATTAGAAGAGTTAGAGCAACATATTGATGATTATATGAAACAAAATAATTGGTATTCTGCAATTGATTGTTTAGAAAAACTTGATAAAGCAAGTGGATTATCAGCTAGAGGACTAGTAGACCTTGCAAGATGCTATTTCCAGTTATCAAAGAATAAAACTGAATGTAATAAATGTATTGAGGTCTGTCAAAGATATTTGAGTAGATTTGGAGAGACCTCATCAGATAATAATCATTATTTAGTAGATATTTATTATTATCTAGCTTCTTGCAGTAGTGATGAATTTAATTATAATCATAAAGAAGCAATTTCTTGGTGGCAAAAATGCTATGATATCGAAACTGATGCCCTCAGTAAGAATTTTTGTCTTGCAAAAATAGGACGCTTGTACGGTGTGCTAGGAGAATATGATATTGCGATAAAGTTTTTTAAGGATTATTTTAATAAAACGATACCTCTACTTGGATTGTCAAAATCTCAAGTATATAATGGCTCTTTTAAAAAGACGGAGGAAACGACTATTTTTATAGCTGATGCTCTCTATTTTTATGCTTTTGTATATTATCGTAAAAATGATGAATCAAACGGTAACAAATTAATGAGAATTGCTGCAAAATGTGGAAGCAATTATGCTATTGATTATTGTAAAGAGTATAATATTCCTATTAATGCCAAGAAGTCTCAAGAACCACTATTTTAATTAACTCCCGTTTAGAATATTATTATATTTAACCCGTTGGCGGAATTAAGCGAGCGCATACTTGATCATGCCGATAGGTCAGCTATTGCCGCCACGCTGTTCCCACCGCTCATCGATGGCGATGCCTTACTTGATTATTCACATTCTTCTACAATTATTGTTTAAAGTGAATTTGAATATTCTTTGGGGGTATTTCGAAGATTTTTAGTAACTTGCGGCATGAAAAAGATTCTGATATTTTTGATACTGGCGGCAGTTGCCGTCACATGGGACCTTGGCGCTAGCGCACAAGGCAGGAGCAAGGGTGACAACCTGTTCTATGTTTTCGCCGAAAAAACGGTGAAAATTGACAAGAAGAAAATCCGGTATAGGGCGGCGTTGACAGCCCCGACCGATACCGCCCGTCCCGCAATCATCATCTACCTGCATGGCGGCAGTGGAACCGGCAGTGACAACGAACAGCAACTGAGGTCGCCTGGCATCGCCCAAATTTATGACTACCTCGCTGAGCAGGGCATCAAGGCCTATTTCTTGGTTCCCCAATGCGAGGATGAATCGTCATGGTCTGGCTATAATCCCCCGCCCAAACGGTCGGGACGCCGCACCCCAGGAGGCCCCCGTCCCCAAGGGCCCGTCAAATGCCCGTCCTACAACCCGTTTGTCAAAGCATTGGCCGACCTGTATGTGCAGGACTTCGGCGCCGACCCCAACAGGATCTACATCTTTGGAGCATCGATGGGAGGCGATGGCGTGTGGCACATCGTGAAAGATTATCCTGACTACTTCGCAGCAGCCATGGCGGCTTCGGGCGCCTACCGTGGAATGGGTGTACCCGACTTGGGCAGCACACCGCTGCTTTGCACCAAGGGAACCCGTGAAGGAAACTACAGCAAGTATGTGCAGATGATTGACGACATTAGGCTTTTGGGCGGTGAAGTCAATTTCCAGCCCTTGGAGGGGTGCGATCACCGTTCAGCGATTGATAATGCCTTTACCAGCGAACGTATCGCCTGGGTCTTGTCCCATCAGCGCTGAGCGTTTAACGCCATCATTAAAGGCTATGATAATGGACACATTGTTTGCATATTCTTAGCAGGCATTTCTTTAGGCCTCCGTGTCGCGAATCCATATTGATAGCGGTACGAGGAAGCCTATCTCTGTGACAAGATCCTAATCATCGCCTGTAGCGATTGGCCCACCCGCGAATCCCGCTGGCGATGGGCCGTTCCGCTCCGTCTGCGGTGACTAAATAGATAGAGTAGGGGAGTTTGAAGTTATGGTCCAGGGTTGATAAAAAGCGGAAGTCGTTGAAAATCAACGGCTTCCGCTCGAAAAAAGTGTCCAAGATGAGGACATTAATATGATATCTATTGTTTTCGGGATTTTGATAATGATATTAACTTATCTGAAAATCAGTAAATTACAAATGTTGTGATATTGTAAAATAACATTAAAATATCTTAAATATCGGCTATCGGTGCAATTTCGGTGCAGAAACTGATATGTTAAATTCAAGATTTGAACTACAATATTGAACTTATACCCAGTTGTTTATAAAAACAACTGGTAACAAGAAATAATGTTAAAAATTTGCATTAACGTTAGAAATTGATTATCTTTGTGGCTGAATAAACCAAAACACATTGAAAATTATGGCAGTTATCTATCTTCGTCTATCAAAAAGACACAACGAACTCAACCGGAATGAGATCATCATGACCTTCAGGCAAGGCTCCACGATATATCAACGGGCCGGAACGGGTATTTTCATTCTCAACAAGCCCAGTTACTGGGACGGCGAGAAGATGGTGTTGCGTGCCCGTTCGATGACCGAAGAGGTGAAGTACCATCGCGAAATGAAGCATAAACTCGAAGACTTGTGCTCTGCAGTCAACCGTGCCTGGGAAGAAACCGACAGGAGCAGGATCAGCTCCACGTGGCTCAAGGACGTGATAGCGCAATTCAATGCGCCGGCAGTGGAAGATGATGAACTCATTGGAGAGCCCGATCGAGAAACGGTGACATCCACCTTCCCGCAGTTTGTGGCAAGTCGCCGCGTGTCCATGTATCGTGAGAAACACTTCTGGACAATGTGGCGCATGCTGCGTAGGTATGAGCTGCTGCAGAGAACCGTTTTTGACTTCGAAACCTTCTCGCACAAAGATTTGGAAGGCTTCAGGACTTTCCTGATCAATGAACACGAGTATTGGGTGCGCGATAGGGAAACTAAAAAGATGAAATGCACCAATCGCAACTACCTCAGAGCGTTTGAACAAGTAAACGAGGAATGCCAGAAATTCGGTCGAAAGATTGAGAGCCGTTGTCCAGAGCCCCGTAGCAAGAATACGTTGAATAACATTCTGCTGATTCTTAAGTCCTATTGGCTCTGGTGCATGAAGGAGGGTTATGCTGACCGCAACCCCTTCCACAAGTTCACGATTGACAACGCTGAATATGGTACCCCCTTCTATATTTCCCAAGAGGAACGTCTCCAGTTGGAGGCAGCTTCTCTTGAAGGAATGGTAGCCCTGCAGCGTGACATCTTCGTGTTCCAAAGCTATGTTGGTTGTCGTGTTGGTGATCTGTACAAGTTCACCTATGACAATATCGTGGATGGTTGCCTCAAATACACTCCGCGCAAGACCAAGGACAACAACCCGGTTCTTGTCGAAGTGCCGCTCGTGTCGAAGGCGCAGAAACTCATTGAGAAGTACTATGACCCGCAACGAGGCACCTTGTTCC
>CAMKGM010000113.1 GCA_946412245.1 uncultured Bacteroidales bacterium | reverse complement strand
GTTGGTGCCACTCCTGCGGAGTGAAAATTAAAGAGCCCAAGGGCTCTAAAATTAGAAAGCTTCGCTAAAAATAAAAAAGGCGCTGTCGCCCTTAACCACTAATTTACACTAATGTTAATTAAATAAAAACACGACTGAAAACTGAATACTGATGACTGAGAACTGAAAAACGCAACTGAAAACTGAATACTGAAAACTGAAAACTCAATCTTAAGTAATTGTCTTTTAAAAAACGCTCGCAAGATAATAAACACAAAGCAGGGCGTGACCATAGTAGTCGCGCCCTGCTACACGTATTAGCATCTGAGAATTACTAATCTTCTTTACTTCACAATCTTAGTTGTAGACATTGAGCCGTCGCTGTAGCGAGTAACAACAATGTTCACACCCTTGAACGGACGGTCGCTCTCAACACCAGCCACATTGTAGTACTTCACACCAGCCACCTGGCGAGCCTGAACACTCTCAATGCTGGTGAAGACATTGCCGGCCTTTGCTGTATATTGTACCTTAGCATCAACAAAGTAGTAGCCATTATCAGCCACTGGAACTTGTTCAGGTAAAACACGTACACGTGGTGCACTTTGTGGAGTCTGTTGCAAGTTAGTGTTCTTAGTGAAATATACACGAACCATGTAATTAATTTCAAGATCTTCAATTACACCAGTTTCGTTTTCCTTCTCACGCAATTTGCGAGCACCAAATGTTCCTGTCTTGAACGAGATTGTTGTTTTTGTGCCATTTGAGAGCACTACTTCCTTACTGTCATTTCCACTACCTAATTGATACTTATAACTGTCGCTCTTATCGCACTCTGGGTAAGTGATTTCCTCAAATTTCACTTTAGCAGCTTTGCGATAATTCATCTCACTATACTCCTCTCCAAGCTGATTTTCATTTACCATGCGCCATGCACGAATCTTATAGATGTCGTAGTCGTCGGGGAAATCTTTTTGGTCAATGTTCAGATTGAGGTTATAGTAAGCGTACTTATTGCCTTTGTTGTCTTCCCAGTTCCAAGTACTCATAAGCGGGTTCTCAACATCGGGTTCAACCACACTGACTTTGAGTTTTCCAGCAGCAGTAGTGCGCAGAGCTCCACCATATGTGTTGTAGTCGTCACGAGTCAAGCTGCCAGAGAAGGTTTCTACTACAGGAGCATAGGTATAAGCCGCTACCGGCGAAGATTCCTTATTGGGTATATAGTCCACAAAGTCGGCCCACTTGTTGTAGTCATTCTCGGGAACTGTAACCTGAGCGCCAACATAGTAGTCTTCGGTGCCAATATCGTTCATCGAGATAGAATAGGTACTGGACTGATTTCCGGCGATTCCTGTTGGTGGAAGGTCTTGCTCGTCATCATTTCCGTAAACTTCGTTAATGATAAAACGGTTTTCATTAGCTAACCAGCGATAAGCATCGTAGCGATAAATCTCAGATTTACTGCTATATTGAAGTTTTGTACTGAATGCCAAGTCTTCCAGCGACAATGTGCCCTCAGTGTCTTCATCAACCTGATTTTGTGTAAACACATTATTAATCTTCGACTCTGTCTTGTAGACTGGCACACGGAAGCGGTTACTTGTTGCTTCGGTTGTGGGATTACCATCGCTACCGGTAAATGGTTGCTCGGTGTTGAATGTCATGTAGTAGAAGTATTGCGATGGATGCGAGTTGTCATCTTTTACCTTCTCCACAAAGTTGTCATAGAGCATAAACTTGTTGAATGTCACATAATCAACATTACCGACCTTGATATAAGAGTAGGTGGGGTTAGCGATGTTGGCATTGTCGTGATAGCCGGCATGCTTGCCTTCACCCATGCCTGAAGTCTGCCCATAGGGGAACTGCGACTCGCTGGCTTGAGTCGACTCAATCATCTGAATCTTAATATCTCCACCCTTTCTATCTTCGGTATCCACCTTGCTCAATACTGTGGCTGTTGCTATCTTCACCGGTTCCTCTCCAATAGCTCCAGTAGTGCGATAGAAGTTAAACTCAGTACCTTGTTCTATATACTCCTTGCGCACACCGCCCGATTGTGGGCTTACCATCATGGCATTGCTATAGGCATTCTCCATTGTTATTGGATTGAAACGGCTATAGTGAGTCATATCCATGAGCATTGCCATCTCGGCCGGGTTCTTACCTCTAATCAGGTAGCTCTGCTGGTTCGACATCTGTAGGCTCAAGAAGTGATCTTTGTCCTGACCACGAACGGCATAGGTCACAACTTTGCCCGACTCCTCGCGTTGAACGTAAACGTCGGCATAGGTTTTCTTGTTATTTGATGGATCAACTGTCAGGGTCACAGCAACTGGGTCGGCACCCTCAGCCAGAGGATTTCCATTAGCGTCGGCATAAACAACCTCGTTATTAACCACTGTGGTATAATAAACTGGTTCATAACGCTGAGCCCCCGTTGCCTCATCCACAACCACTTCATAGAGCTGGTATTCTTGCTGGTCACTAGGAAGGAACTCATCAAGGTTACTGTCCCAAGTCAATGTCAAGTGATAATATTCATCATTCTCTTGGAACTCAGTTGTCTCGGTCACTGGATCTTGACGTATTACATAAAGTCCCATCTGAGGCTGATGCGCCTTGTTATAGTTAAGATACTGCTGATATACTGCATAGTCACGGTCGTTATCTTTCATCATGCGGTAGTCTGGAACAAAGAACATCATGTCGCGCACATCTTGGCAGTCTTTAGCCTCACTATCATCACCATACATCATGAACTGATGCCCCAAATTAGGAATTGACAAGCAATCATGTTCAACACCAAATGTCTGCATGTTTACAAGGTCTTGATAAATATCGGCTTTACCAGATGTTGCATCAGGATCTACAGGACTAAATTGCTCAAACATATGATAAAATAGCCCACCTACGTTTTCATCAACAAAACCATAAGAAGTATAACTATCGCTATAATCAAACAAATAATATTCACGAGTTCTCTCAATAAAGAAACTAGGTGGAATGCTGAAGTCATTGTTGAAATGAATATATGAATTATGGAGTAAACGAACTTGTCCTTTGGCTAACAGATAGAATTTATTCATTTTATCACAGTCAAGTTTAAACAAGGTTCCTGCTTCAAGTCCTTCTCCTGTACGCTTTGATTGAGCTATTACTCGAATTGACTTAATAGTGTTCTCAAATTGACCACGTAAACGATCATAATTGGTATCACCAAAACCTTTGTAATACAGCGAGCCATCAATCTCTTCGATAATATCATTATAATCGTAATCATCGTTAAGCTCAACCAGTAGCAACGTTAAACCTTCTTGATTGGGTTTGTACTGCGTCGTATTCATGTGGGTATAATACTCACGATACGTTGAGGATAAGTCATAATAAGTGGGAGTTTCTATTTCACCCTCTATATTCCATCCATAACGATCAACATAACTGTACCCATCCAAATCTGAAATTTTACTTACATCATCATAATTATAGGATATAGTACCTACCCCCGTATAGAATACATCATTATTAACCTCGTCATTTCCGTTCGCATCAAACCCACGCTTATAATTGCCAGGGATAGTCTTGTCGGTATAAATCTTCTTTATCATGGCAATCATTTGGTCGGGGTCTGTGGCGATGTCTGTCAATTTGCTAGTGTGCTCAACACCTGTTGCATCGGGACCTCCTTCTTTCCAGGTGTAAGTAATGCCATCAAAGAATGATTCGTCGCGGGTAGCGATAGTGCTAGCATCATTACCAATGCCCTTGAGAGAAATCTGGTTCTCATGGCCATCAACAGTTACAGTGAGATAATCGCCATAGCTTGTGGCGGCAGTAGGTTTAAATGTCACGGCAACAGTTGCTGTGCCATTAGCGTCGATAGTAACACTTGAATTAGCGACCGAGAAAGGAGCGTTTGTCTTGAGCGCAGCAACAACCTGCTTACTGTTAGGATTAGTTAGAGTAGCATTTAGCACTTTGGTTCCATTAACAGCAATCATTCCAAAGTCTAAGCCATTGCCAGTTAAGGAAGCGGTATTGACACCTTCTCCCTTAACGTCAACGTTTATGCTAACATTGCGCCCATCATCAACTACACAGAATGAACTACTATATTCTTTCACCTCGGTGGGGGCAAATGTTACTGTATATTCACGCGAGGCACCGCTTGCCAGGTCACCACTCTGACCAGTCACAGAGAAAGCGTTATCGTCAGGCTGAACAATGCTTGGAGTGATTGTCTCGATACCACTGTTGGTGATAGTGACAGTTTTGGTGCCAGAGCCATTAACTAGAACTTCACCCACATCAACCATAGATTGAGAAGCTGAGAATGCCAAATCTTCCTTGCCTTTACCACGCAGGATGATACGATATTTTGTGTTGCCTACTGTCACCTTCAAGATGCTGTTCATTGCTCCCAAAGCATTCCCGGGGGCAAAAGTTACAGGAACAGTTAAAGTGCCATTGGCAGCAATCGTTGTAGCCTGACTAGTTGTGCTGAACTTATCTTTATTGATTCCTGTAAACTCCCATGAAATAGCAGCTGCAGTGGGATTGTTGTTGGTCAATGTAAACGACAGATTCTTTGAATCGCCAGTGGCGACTATACCGAAATCAAGATTTTCAGTGTCGATGCTTATATCGTCTTCAATTTCAAAAGTTGCTTTTGGTAAAAAACGTTCACTTGTGCCATAACTCGTTGAAGAACTTGAATATAACGATCTGTAAGTGTTATTATTAGATTGGCCATAAAAGGTCGTATTACCCCCAGTCCCCCTAGTCTCCACGAGCACATCAACAAGAATATTTCCTCCAGTATATTTTAAAGTACTATTAAAATTAACTTTGAGTATTGTGCTATTATATTCGGGAATAACTAAAGCAGTAACGACTCCTGCTTCAGGTAATGTTATAGGCCTTTGCTGATTAGAAAAAGATGTAGTAGTGGTATTAACCATTGATACCTTTAATCTGCCAGTATTATAATTGCCATCAGGATTGCCGAATTTTATTCCATTAGGAGCATGAAATGTTATCGATCTTATCCTCTTCCCTTTCAATTCAGTAAGCATTGATGATGGATATATCATCTGTGCTTTATATCCAGTAACACTATAATAGTTACCCCTTACAGGAACATTAGTACTTGTGGCAGTCCCATTAGCGACAGTTACTTCGGTCAATGTCCTTGCTGGTGCTTTTTGTGGGCCTCCAGATGGGGGTATCACTTCATTCTCATTACGAGTCTCATTGGTGAGAGAAGGCTTTGCATGACGGCTGTCGATAAGTTCATGCTTTAATTGCTTCTTTTCCACACGCATCACCTCTTGCGCCGTGGCGGGCATCCATGTGGGCCAAGCCAGGGCGGCTAGTAATAGTA
>CAMKGM010000112.1 GCA_946412245.1 uncultured Bacteroidales bacterium | reverse complement strand
CCCTGCCTAGGTTCTTGACAGTCCTAACGGACTTTTAATCGGACACTAATAATTTATAATAACATAATTTTAGAGCGCCAACTCTGTAATTTTAAGTGCGGAGCACGGCAAGGGGGAGGGGTGGCGAAAAAGAGGGGGTGGCTGTGATGGCCACCCCCTCAGGGTATCTGGGACTGCGTCGGTCATGCGACCGCGCCGGTCAAGATTCAAATTACTTCAGCACCTTAGCGGTAGAGATTGAGCCGTCGGTGTAGCGGGTCACAACGATGTTCACGCCACTGAAGGGCTCTTCGCTCTGCATACCGGCCAGGTTGTAGTACATCACGCCGGCAACAGCCTTTTGAGCGTTGACGTTAATCACGCCGGTAACCACCTGGTTAGTAACAGGCACGTCAATAACGGTCTCGGTGATGTAGTACTTGCCATCAACACTTTGAGCAGCATTGAATGTAGAAGTCTCAGCTGTGCGAGTGAAGTAAGTGCGGACAATGAACTTGGCGGTGAAGCTTTCGCCCTCAGCCAGTTTCTTAGCACCGAATGTACCGGTAAGCACGTTCTGATCATTAGTACCCGGTCTGGTCAATACCTCAAAACCAACGGGGATAGGCTGACCCTTAGAAGCGTCTTCGAGAGTCTCATAGAGGTAGTCGGGATTGACGCGATTAGCATAAGCGGGATCAATCTCACCGAGCCATTCCTTGTCAATCAGACGCCAAGCGCGCATCTTGTAGATGTCGTAGTTCTCAGGAATGGTCACATTAGCTGTCAGCGGAATGTTGTAGTACACATAGTCACCTGTCTTGCCTTCGGGAGTGAAGGTATAAGTTGATGCTGACAATTCACCCACGGTGAGTTCTGTCTTACCGGTAGCGGTGGTCTGCATCGGTGCGCCATAGGTGTTGTAGTCGGCACGACCGGTGAAGGTCTCCACTACGGGAGCATAGACGTAAGCATCAGGATTATTGTCGGGAACATTGTCCTCAAATGAAGCCTGAGCGGTTTCACCTTGAGCCACATAGACGTCCTCGCCAATGAATGAGTCACCATTCATGTAGACAGTGTAGTACTCACCCTGGTTACTTGCCTGGCCATTGGGAGAGATGTCTTCCTCGGCATCGGCAGTACCAGAAAGGATGGCAGGATTCTCGCTCTGAGTCCAACGATAAGCGCCGTAGCGGAGCACCTCGGTCTTAGAGCTGTGCTGCACATCAATGTCGAATGCAGTCTTCTCGAGGCCCACGGTGTGAGTGAGGTCTTCGTCAACAGTAGTCTTGTCAAACTCGCCGTCGATGGTCGACATAGCGGTCTTGAACACGCGAACAGTAATCTCATTACTGTGAGCATCCTGTCCATCAATTTCAACCTTATAGTTGTAATAGTTGGGGTGTTTGTTGCCCTCAACTGAAGCCTTGAAGTTGTCGTAGATTACGCCAAACACGTTGTAACCGTGTCCGTCGGCAGCGATGGTCATAGTAGAAGCGTTAGCCTTGTAACCATAGATATACTCGTTCTGCTGACGCTGAGTACCCTCAACGGTAGCAACAGTTGCTTGAGTAGCGTCGCTGTTCACAGCTGCGGTAGCCACCTTGGTCCACTCGGTCTCGCCTGCAGCCTTGCGGTAGTAGTTCAAGGTCTTGCCGGCATAGACGGTAGTTGCCACACCGGGATAAGTCTTAATCTGCATGCCGTTGGCATAGAAGTTGGTTTCCTGGGCGGGATCGAAGCGGCTGTAGATGTCGGCATTCGGCACGAGCTGGAACACTTCGTTAACGTCGGTGCCCGGGATAATGAAGCTCTCCTCGTTCGAGAACTGGAGGCTCAAGAAACCGGTGTTGTCCTGACCTTGGATAACGTAGGTCACTTGCTGGCCATGCTCTTGCATAGCAACATTGAGATAAAGTTCTTTGGTCTGAGCATCGGTCTCACCAACCTTGGTGTAGGTACCATCCTCGTTTACTTGATAGATGTAGTAAACACCCTTATCAGAAGGAACGAAGTCAGTCAGGTTAGAATCCCAAGTGAGGTGCAGCTCATAGTTGTCATCATTGCCCTCATAGGTCTTCTGCTCACCGGTGATGGGGTTCTGCTTAATCACATACATGCCCATGGTGGGAGCATTCTGCTTGTAGTAATTCACAAACATATCGCTATTACTCTTATCTCGATCGTCCCAATCCATCATACGCTTGTCGGGAACGAAGAACATCAGGTCGCGAACGTCCTGGCAGTCGGCACTTACAGATTCCTTACCATACATATTGAACTCATGACCAGTAACAGCTTCACTTGTTGCCCATGGTATGTACTCACAGTCATGCTCTACAGAATAAGACTGCATATTGATAAGTTGCTGATAAACATCCTTCGACTCAGTTCCATCAATCAATGATACTGGGCTGAATTGCTCAAACATCTCATAGAAGGGGCCTTTGTCGGTAATTTGATTTGTGATTGAATTAGACGAGCTAGTATTCTTCTTACGGTCGATAAACACGTTAGAACGTCCTGTTCTGTGATCATCAAGCACATTTCCTAAAATACGCAAACGACCCTTACCAAGGAAGAAGAATCGGTTCATCTTATCGCAGTCAATCTTAAACAGAGTGCCTTCTACGCCGTTCTTGGTTACCTTCTTAGAGTTAGTGATCACGCGCACGCTCTTGAACATCTTGTCAAAGATATTGAGCAAACTAGAATTTTCTGGATTATAACCTACTGTCTGGCTAGTAACACCGTCTTTCATCTCAACGAGAAGCAGCGTCAGACCTTCAGTGTTAGGCTTGTACTCATTAGCATTCAATGCTTTATAGTCATTTCCTGTACTGGAGGATGAGGTATAAATGACATCAAATGGATAGTTGGCTTGGTCATGTGGAATACCCCAACCAAAGGTATCGTGATAGGTATAGTTGGCATCAACACCTGCAGCACCAAATCTTGTTACAGTACCGATTGCAGGATAAACAACAGGATAAGAAGTATCTACAGTACCATCGTCATTGTAACCACGATACCATGGGCCTGGCAGATTCTTATTGGTATAAACCTCACGAAGCAGAGCAATCATTTGCTCGGGCTCGGTAGCGATTTCGCTAACTAAGCTAGTATGCTCGTCACCGTTTTTATCGGTCCAAGTGTAGCTATAGTTGTCGAATGTGCTTGGGGGCAGTGTGCCGGTATTCTCAATACCGTTGCCACGCAGTGTGTAGTCGAACTGGAAGTCCTCGGTCTCGTTGAACTTAACGACAATTGAAGTGGGACCATAAGCCTGGATAGCTGTAGGCGCAAACTTGATAGTAATAGTGGCGCTCTCGCCAGCAGGGATAGAAGCGGGAACATTCTCGGCGCTGAATGGAGCAGCAAGACCAACGATGGTTGGAGTCACAGCTTTTGCACCCTTATTGGTGAGAGTCACGTTCCAGGTAGCATTGCCACCTACGAATGCGTCACCAAAGTTGTGAACGCCGCTTGCTGCGCTCGAGGTGATGTCGTAGTCAGCGAGTTCTGTACCCTTACCCATCAGGGTTACGGTGAAGGTGTTGCCACCGAAGGTAACGGTCAATGTACCATTATCAGTACCTGCTGCGGTGGGAGTATAGTTCACATTATAATAAATGCTGGTTCCTCCGGTGATGGCGGTAGGCTCATCGATGGTGAACACAGAATTGTCAATGCTGAACGAGGGAGTGAAAGTCTCACTGCCGGTGTTGCTCACCTTGATTTGCTGCGCGGTAGCACTTTGGCCAACCAGCACCTCACCAAAGTTGAGAGCGGTAGGAGTAACTTCGCCAGTGTAGTGCACTGTCTGTACGTTAGCAGTAACAGCAACAGTCTTGGTTTCAGCACCCTCGCTGGTGAGAGTGATGGTGCCATCGAAAGTACCTTCCTCTTGTGGCGAGTAAGTCACAAGAACTGACTTGCCATTAGCAGCCTCGGCAGCAGTGATGGTAGTCGGGTTCACAGCGAAACCATCACCAGAGACAGCTAAGTTAATATCACCAGTCAGGTTGGTGCCGGTAACAGTGAAGCTACCAGTACCTGCGGTATTAGGTTCTGTGTTGATAGTCACAGTAGCAGGGTTAACTGCGATTGTGGGAACAGTAGGAGCAGTTGCAGTACCAGTGAGAGCGATTGTCACGTCCTGAGCACCAGTGCTCGAGAGAGTGAGAGTTGCAGTGTGGTTACCGGCATCGGTGGGGTTGTAAGTAACAGTCAATTCACCTCCATTAGTTCCAAGAGATTCAGGAGATACAGTGAAGTAAGAAGCATTGTCACCGCTGATAGTAGGAGTGATGTCACCAGTCAAGTTCTCACCAGTAACACCAAAGGTGCTAGGTTTAGATGTACCAACTACAGTCTCATAAGTGAGGGTTTCTGTAGTTGTTGTGATAACGGGACGAGGACCAGCTGCCTCATAAGTGAAAGTGGTCTTGGGAAGGAAAGATATGGCATTTTGTGTGGGGCCACCTCCATATCTATAATAGGTTACATTTTCTGTTTGATTTTTCCCATAAAAAGATAATGCTGTTTGATCATATCCATTTGATCTTGTAATCAAACGCACCTCAACAGAAAGGTTTTCATTTCCTGAATATTCAAATGGAGTGGTTAAATTGAAAACGAGTTCAGTTGCATTTTCTGCCAAAGTACATGTCCCGTATGAAGTCATTCCTGTTATGGTATTATAGGAAGGACTCCAATTTGAACCTGTATTGGCAAAAGAATTTTGTGATGTTTCTTTCAAAGAGATCTGCACAACTG
This sequence comes from uncultured Bacteroidales bacterium, assembly GCA_946412245.1. GTDB lineage: Bacteria > Bacteroidota > Bacteroidia > Bacteroidales > Muribaculaceae > Sodaliphilus. Next base: position 633 of record CAMKGM010000112.1, on the reverse strand, counting down.
CGCCATTAATTTTTGAAGAAACAGGGCTTGTTGGGTGCAACTTAATAGTTGTGATTTTTGCTCCCTTTATGTCATTCAGTAAATCAGTTGAGTAAATCATCTGACTGAACATGTCATAAGACATATCCATATAATTAGAATAAAAAGGAACATACTCACTTGTTGCTGTTTGATCTCCTACAACAAGCTCCTCAGCCTTCAGTTGTGGCACGGTGAGTGCCATGAGCAGAAGGCTCATGAGTAGTTTTAGATAGAATTTTTTAGTACACATGATATTAAAAAATAGTTAAACAAAAAAGATTTAATGTGTTTTCAGTCAAATAATTGTGTGTGCGTTTTGCGTTTTTCAATGTGTTTTCGTGGTTATAATGTCGTGTGCTCTCATGTGGTTATAACACATACGGGCATTATAATCAGCGTGCAAAGTAAGTAGGTTTTCAACAAATATGCAAATTTTTTAGTCAAAATCTCACATTAAATAGATAAAGGGGGGGTTGGCCCCGCGCTGGGAGACACAAGAAACAGAAGATTTTTTTGACAGAAGAGCAGAAGGGACAGAAGTCGTTTTTTCAAAAAGCTGCACCTATCGGTGTCGAAAAGTCTTTCAGCATCAATGGGCGGCGTCTCAGCATA
>CAMKGM010000111.1 GCA_946412245.1 uncultured Bacteroidales bacterium | reverse complement strand
ACAACGACCACCGCTGGGCGAACTACCTGGGCTTGCGCTCAAAGTGCATCGACCTTGAGCAGCGCATCGCCGAGGAGTTCGTCTCGCCGGAGCAACTGGCGGTGCTCAGCGAGGAGGTGTTCTCCATGTCGTGGGACTTTTCGTGCGAGCCGGTGCAATGCCAAACTTGTTTGAGCATTGCCAAGGCGATGCCGAAAACGGCAGTAGGCAATTCTCGCTCACTGCGTCATGCCACACGCAGATTATAGAGCGGCTGCGCTCTGTAATCGTCAGCGCGTTGCAGGGAAACACGCTCAACATCCAGTCGCTTCGCGACATCGTGGACTTCATGCGCAAGCATGATGAGCAGTTCCCTGAGTTCCACATTTCACGAACATACAAACTGTTTGAGCCACCCATTTTTGAGAACAAAAAAAGAAATCATGGATATTTCTTTTAATTGCCGCGTTTGTTGAGAATAATTCTTTACCTTTGCACTATGAAACAATAGTTTTTTATAAATTAAATGCAATGTACAGAATATTAGCTTTCCTGATTCTTTTATTTGCGAAGTTAACAATTAACGCTGCTGATAATTCACTCATAGACTCCAAATGGAGTGATTTGATGAACCCTCCACACAATTCATCATACTCATCGAATGCTTCTTCAATAACAGGATTTCCCAATCTTCTTATCGGAGAAACTATATATTTCAAGGTCACTGGTAGTTCATACAGAGCAGATGAATTACAGTGCTTCTTGTATATTGAGCCCGATACAGTTTGGATTAAAAAAAGGCCGAAAAAAAATCCAGAGTTGAATAAACATTATAAATTGATGCCGTATTATCATGGTGTTGATAGCAAATCATATTTAAATCCTCAGTATACACCAGCTACAGAAATAGAGAATATTTATTTTATTGTTGATTCTGTATCAGCTGCAAAAGTTGATAGAAGTTCATATACAACTAAATATTACTGTGATGTCTATTTGGTCAATACATTGTCCAATGAAAAATTAATATGGAGGTATGGATCTGATAAGTCTACTAGCGACTTAACACTTTACTCTGAAACTGTTGCAGAAAAAATGATTGCTCCAAACACCAAAGTTTACAAGAAAAATGGTTCTTATTATTCAATTGATAAAGCAAGTGATTTTACACAATATACTGTAGAAGGTGCGACCTATGAATGTAGACTATATTCAATTGGAGGCAATGGGAAGTTAAATTTGAAATTGATGTCCCAAGATGGAGAAAGAACGGATTTCACATATTCAAATAATATGTCATACAACAGCCCAAAGGTCATCAATGAAATGGAGTATCTTTCATTGCTCGAAAGCGACAGGGAATATGAAATCGACAGAACTCTTCCTCCGGTGGACGTTGAGTATAAATTCCCGTTTGACTTTAGATTTATTTTTGGGAAAACTAATGCTTGCTATGTTTACCAAAAGGTTACAAAGTCCACAAGCAGCTATTATAGCAGTTCTTATTATAAAGATTTTATTAGCTCAAACAAGGTTATATTAATTGCCGACAAAAAACATTTGCATGGAAAAGACTATTACATAGGCATATATGAAAATAAGGGCTTCTACATACCCACATCAGAGATAGAATTATCTTCTGAAAATAAAGCCAAACTAGATACATTATTATCATGTTCTGATGAAATCAGAGATAATTATTTTAAGTTTAGTAAAAGGCTGGGGCATGCAATGTATTTGAAAAAAATTGGAACTGCTCTCGACGAATTAAAAGGGTTTGATAAATATGGATTATCTATAATTTCATGGGGAGTTTATGATCAAAGCGAATATACTGATGGAACTGGCTTTAGAATTAAATTCTACAATCCCACAAAGAAAACTATAAAGTATATTACAATCAATCTTGTTGGCTATAATGCGGTTGATGACGCTGTGTCTTCAAGAGGGAAATATACGCTTTCTCCGAAATGTGTTGGGCCTATAGAACCAGACAATGCTGGAAGTTATGATTTCGAGTATCTGTGGTTTACTGATTTAGTTGAGTATGCTAAAATCAAATCAATAGTGGTGCAATATACAAATGGAACATCGAAAACAATACCAAACATTTCAACAATTGAATGGTCCGAGGAACTTTATAATGCATATTTTAATGAAGAATTAGGCGAACTCAAAGAACTCGAATAATACTGTCTTTTACGCATAAAATAGGCGGCGGTTCGGAAAACCAAATAAATTTGTTTTTCTCTCACCTTGCACTATTTTTCTTATGCAACAAGACAAAATCACCATTGATTTGAAACTTCCCACCAAATGGGAAGATTTATCGGATAAGCAACTTCGGTACGTTTTTACCTTGCTTGCGCAGGGCTTCACCGCAACCGAAGGCAAAGCCTACAGCCTTCACCGCTGGGCAGGGCTGAAAATCCTGCGCCAAGTCCTTTGGCTCCGCTTCATCCTTTACTGCATATACCCTCTCGGCTTCAGCTGATGCTCAAATCACCACGGCTGTTCCACTGACTGCTACCATGAGCATCGACCCGTTAGCGCCGATGGTCTCGTAATCGATGTCGATGCCCACCACGGCATTGGCACCCATGGTTTGAGCCTGTTGTATCATTTCACGCATCGACGAATCCCTGGCATCGCGTAGCACCTTTTCATAACTGCCGGCACGCCCGCCCACAATGTCACGAATTCCTGCAAAAAAGTCCTTGAACACATTTGCGCCAATAATAGTCTCGCCGGTCACCACACCCCTGTATTCACGTATGGTGTGGCCTTCAATAGTTGGAGTTGTTGATAGTATCATAATCTTCTTTTATTAAAAGTTCCACAACCATTAGAAGCAACAACCATGCCAAAGTTGTACCCATTTTCACATTTTAGCATGTTTGAAAAGTTTTTTTTCAATAAAGTTGGCAGAAACATAAAAATTATATAATTTTGCAGTCGCAATTCGGTAAACGGATTGAGAAAATCGACTGGAGAGATGCCGGAGTGGTCGATCGGGGCGGTCTCGAAAACCGTTGTACGCTCTGCGTACCGTGGGTTCGAATCCCTCTCTCTCCGCCAAGAGATTGAAACCGGTTGAGTTCACGCTCAACCGGTTTTTTTATATCGCCCTTAGTACAGAATGGGCCCTAAAGTGTTGTTTTATGTTTATGCACCAAAAACATTTATTTGGGTTAAAAAAAGTTGTATCTTTGTGGTTGCTATGACACGAGAAGAACTGATATTAGACTGTCGCTATTACAACGGTGAAAAGGTGCCACCTGAAGGAACCGACTCCTTGATGTGGGGCTATGAAGAGGCTTGGGTGCGAATGGTTCTGGAAGGCAACCCCACACCTACAAACTGTTTAGAATACTATACAAAAGAATATGATTTGCCCCATCTATTGCCATTTGAGGAAGACGGCACACCTATAAGTATGAAGGCCATCCTATGGAACAGGTTAGACCATTGGAGTTACATGCCGGCCAATGCCGAAGAGTTTAAAAGTTGGTATCAAGAGCATTATGTAAGGCACACCAAAACACATCGGCAACTGCTGAATCAATAAAATTCAAGTTCCTAAAGCTTTAGGAACTTGAGGATTAGGGATGAAAGATTAAGGATAAGGTTTAGAGGCGGTTCAGTAGTGCGATGGCCTCGGTGGGTTGTTGCGCCTTAAACACATAGTTGCCGGCCACCACGATGTCGGCACCGGCTTCGGCCAGTTGTTTGCCGGTCACATCGTTCACACCACCGTCAATCTCAATCTCGGCCTTTGATCCCATTTCAGCGATGAGCGCGCGTAGTTCCTTGACTTTGCGCAGTGTGCCCTCGATGAACTGTTGCCCACCAAAGCCCGGATTCACGCTCATGAGCAGCACCAGTTCCACCTCGGTAATAATGTCGCGCAAGAGGCACACGGGGGTGTGCGGATTCAGTGCGACACCCGCTTTCATACCGGCAGCATGAATTTGCTGCACCACGCGGTTCAGGTGTGTGCAAGCCTCGTAATGCACGGTCATGATCTCGCCACCACAGTCGCGCACCTCGTTGACGAACTTCTGGGGTTCCACAATCATCAGATGTACATCAAGGGGCTTGGTGCTATGCTGCTTCACATATTTCATCACGGGAAAACCGAACGAGATGTTGGGCACAAACACGCCGTCCATCACATCGATGTGCAGTAGCGCCGCATCGCTGTTGTTCACCATTTCAATGTCGCGAGCCATGTGGCCAAAATCGGCCGACAAGAGAGAAGGACTTACTTTCATTGTTTTTCTGTTTTATTGCTTTCAGTTAATGCTTTCTTTTTTTGCTTGTTCTTATACACCTTATAGGCAATATAGGCCACTGCTGCGCCCAGCAGAGCGAAGCCTGCTATCTTCAGGTAGTGGCTGTAGTGTTCGAGTTGGGCAAAGAGCTGGCTATCATCGGGCACAATGCGATAGAGCAGGTAGCCAAGTCCTGCCAGGACAACATTCCAGATGCCCGCACCCAGCGCCGTGAAGAGGCTGAAAGTGCCAAAGTTCATCTTCGACAAGCCGGCGGGAATCGAAATCAAGTGACGCACCGCAGGAAGCAGGCGACCGAAGAAGATGGAGATAGAACCCTTGCGCTGGAAGTATTGCTCGGCATGCTCCAGTTTCTCGCGGTTGAGCATCAGAGCGTGCCCCACACGGCTGTCTGCAAACTTGTAGAAGATGGGCCTGCCGATGAGCATTGACAAGCCATAGTTGATGGCCGAGCCCAGATAGGCTCCCACCGTGGCGGTCACAATCACCAGCCAAAAATCAAGGTTGCTGTTGGCCTGCAACGAGAAGTAGGCAGCCGGCGGCACCACCACCTCGCTGGGTAGCGGCACGATGGAACTCTCAATGGCCATGAGCAAGATGATGGTCCAGTAGTTCATGTGTTCCTTGAACCAGTTGTAGAGGTTCTCGGCCCAAGAGGGCTCGGCAGCCGGTGCGGCGGTAGCTACATCGGCCGCGGTGCCTTGTGCCATTGCCACCATGGTCATGGCAAACATTGCCACGAGCATCAGGGCCACGTATCGTGATTTGTTTTGATTCATTTTTTTTTGCAATTTGTCGTACAAAGATAGTATAAAAAAATCACACATCATAACCTAATGAGCGAAACATGGCTCTGTAAGCCTCAGCCTTCTTCTCCAGCGCGAGCGGATAGGCCCGCGATGACGACGGCATGCGATAGAGCGCAAACGGGTGACCATGATACTCGCAATCGACCCGTTCGCCCGTCTTGGGCACCTCTACCCCAGCCTTTTCGGCAATCACGCCGGTGGCTTTCTCGCCTGCCGTGACGATAGCCTTGATGGTGGGCCGCAAGGTAAAAAATCGATCAAGGTCGATTGTTTCCACAATTTCCAGAAACTTGTCGCTCGCATTGTCCTTCAGGCGGCGCACACGCATTGCCGTGTCGAACAAGGCTATGCGCTGCTCGGTAAGAAACGCCTTGAGCC
>CAMKGM010000110.1 GCA_946412245.1 uncultured Bacteroidales bacterium | reverse complement strand
ATCTAACGTTCTAAGCATTTACCACTAAATAATTCTTTGAATTATCCTGAATTTGACTATCGACGCGATATGGCAGCATAATATAAATGGGAGGGAAAAAATGCTCTCCCGTTTATCTATATATCCTTTTCTCATCCAACTATGCCACACTTTTACGTTATATTGGCTTTCAATTCGTTTGCACTCTTTGATAAATGCAATACCGTGTTTTTTGCCTTTTTTATATTTTTGTGTTACTGATAAGTGTGCCATTTCATGCAATAATACGCTTTTCAGTTTTTCTTTATTACCAACAATTCTCTTGCTTATCTTAATGGATGGATTCTTAACACGACGATTCTTGTCTATTTCAAATTCGAATATGCCAACAATAGTTTTAAAGCTTGTGCTAAGAAAGCCCATCTTGGCACGCTTCAGTTTTCCTTCAAAATACAATTGGTTGTATTCGTCAAAACACACCTTCAGTTCTTCCTTCGTTATCTTCATATGGTTAACTTGCTGGTGCCCAGAAAAATCGGGCCAATGAGCGCTTGGGGGCTGCTGCGCTGACCTTCAGCCCTCGCAAATTCGGATGAACCTGGATGTTCAAGCCATATTTCTCGTTCATCTCGGCAGCAGCTTTCAGGAATCGTGGGCCATGCATTTTCTTCTCGACATTCTTGGAACGCTCCAGTTTGTAGTGCAGCATCTCGTGGACGAGGACATCGCGAAGATATCCCTCGGTCCAGTCATAGTACATCGAAATTCCGATTCTGACATTGCGCAGCCTGCTGCCTGGTGAATGTTGGTTGCAGCTGAATCGGCCAAAACACCTGAATGACTTGATCAGGTAGAACTCATAGGGCCACAATAGACGGCCGCCGAAGTACAACTTGTTATACTCTTCGAACTTCTCCTCTAATAGTTCAACAGTGACTTCCATTCTGATTAACTCTTAAGCATTAACTTCATCGTCCTCAAAATCGCCATCGTAGTAGTCATTCATCAAGTCATACTCACTATACAGCAAATCACCGTCTTCGTACACTAAATCGCCATCTACATCAGGATCGTATAATCTGATATCAGAGATGAAAATGTCCATCGCATACTCTTCAACCGCCTTTTCGACCCGTTTCTGAAACTCCGGCATGCGCATTCTTATCATTAACCCGATATAGTGGGCCCAAGGATTTGCATTGTATTCTTCAAATTTGCGGTACTCTTCTTCGGTCGCCCAAAAGAATATCGAATCCTCGCCATCGCCGATTAATTCCAAGTCGTGAAACATAAAGGTAACCTTCACCACAACCTGTCCCTCACGCTCCTGTATGTTCATATCGTTATTCAAATCTTCCATTTTGTGTCCTCCTTAATGATGTCAATTAAAGTTATTCCTCATTCTCAGTTTAGTCGTCTGGTGCGCAGATGAATCCCAAGTCGTACAGTTCGTCCTGCTCCTCGTCGGACAGGTTATCGTAGTCCTCGTCGCTGATGAAGCGCTTGTCCATGGTGACGCGGCCTTTGACGCCGTCCTTGATGAACGTGAAATCATCCCCGATGCCATTGTCGATGATGTCGTCATATTCGGGTGAGATATAAATCAGTGAGCCCATCCCGATGATGCCGTATTTGTCGTTATCGCCTTTCAGAATGATATGGTCGTCACAAGGCCTGTAATAGTCAACCAACTCATAAGGGGTGAAGACTTTGCCCAATACTACGATGGCAAAATGATGCAAGTCCTCGGCTTTGAAGGCGATATTGAAAAAGGTAAACGGGATGGGTTCCACATAGTGGAAATCAAAGTCAGTTCTCGGTGTCCCCTTGCCGTCACGCTCAACCAGTGCGACCTTGTCGCCTTTCTTTGCCCCCACGAGCAACGACGGCAGATAATAGGGACGCGGTATCATGAAACCGTCATAGATGGCCGGCACGACCACTTCGCCACGGACATTGCGCAGGCCCTTCTTGCCGTTCTCTTCAAAGACCTCATCAAACCAGTCATATCCATACATCAGGTCATCCTGCTCCTGCAAGAGGCTGAAGTAATTGTCGGCGTCTCGTCCAACGCGTTCAATTTCGTCCTTGAGGAAATCCAGTCTGTCGGCTTGTACCGCTGTTGCTTTCGGTGTTTTTTCTTTGTCGTTCATAGTGTTATGCTTTTATTGTTTTCTGAGATTGTTTTCGTAAAAGTTATTATTCTCTATCACCAAATAGGACTTATTGTCCAAAGCGTCACACAACCAGAGGCTGTTTGGAATGTCGCTTGAGTCCTTCACGTTGAAGCAATGCTCCACTGGTGTATGACCGACCACTTGGTCAAAGCCCGGAATCATTACATTGACCAATGTCTCCGGTCGGATCCATGTGGGGGGCTGTTCGGGTGAGGTTCCATAAATGTCCCTCGGATCGCTAGAGCAGAATCCAAATCGCTCGCTTGGGTCGAGTGAATTGATTCTGTCTAAAGTGAGACGATTTGACTCAAGCCACTTCGTCGAAACCCCAGCATGGCTAAATATCGTGTTGCCCATCACATGAATCCATTGGGTGTTGGCAAGGAATTCCTCTTTGAGCTCCGTCATCAACTCAGCAACCCATGGAAAGTACCCGCTACATTCCGCCCAATAGTAGCCCAGATGTTGCATATCGTGATTGCCGCGCAGCATGATGGTCTCGGGATGGTGGCCCTTGAAGCGCATGATTTCCAAGAGGTTTGACACCTGATCCGACTCGGAAATACCCTCATGGGACGACACATAATCCCCCAAGAAAATCACCTGATCGGGCTGCTCTTTATCTATGATATCCTTCCACACTGTGAGACCATGTATGTCTCCTAATACAACTATTTTCATTCTATTATTGTCGATGTTGTTTCCCATAATGTTACTTTGAAGTGTTTGAATCTGTTTTCTGTGCTGTTTCTTTGAAAATGTCCTTCAAGACAGTCCAATGAGACAGCCCTTGAGGAAAACGGCTACTGTATCCGCAATCGCACTCCGGACAATAGAGATAGATTTCCCAGTAACCACCACCATTGACGTGCCCAGCAAAGTAGTAGATGAAAGCCTCATGGCCACACTTGGGGCACTTACACCGGTACTCGGAGCGTTGCCAGCATTGCGTCAATTGAGAGATGCTGACATCTCGCTTGTAGGCACAAGCCCCAAGGCCACCAGCACTAAATCGCGTGATGATTCGGCCAAATTGCTCGGGATGGGCCAATACCATTTCACGATTACGATACACGTCACCAATCGTCCACGCTTTAACGTCAACATTTCCAGTAGCTTTTACGTCATCAATCTTTTTCATATTGTCCATAATAGTTCATTTTGAGGTAAGTGCTTGGGCAATGACTTGGGGCGATCACTGCCCAAGCGTGATTAATACTGTTTTTTCCTTAGGTAGTCGATTTATCCATAGGCAGTGGACAATTTATGAGGCCAGCGCATGGGCAGTGGCGGGAATCAGATGGAAGTACTTGGTAAACGCGGCGAGCAAGAGCTCGGCTCGGTCGCGGTCAAGGTTGAAGAGCGACACTGAGGTCTCGTCGTTGCAGAGCATTACTTGCACGCCCTTGTTGTAGAAGTAGTTGTGAACACGGTTGGCACGATACGGATTGTTGCAGTTGATGGTGATTGTCATAGAAAAATTGTTTTTATGGTTTAACATATTAGTAGAAGTCAATTTGTTGGTTAAGCGTTTCACGCCACGAAGCCCACACGGCGACGGTCACTCATTGTGTCGTTGATGCGCTCTTCGCGGCAGAGGGTGGTCAGTTCGGTCAAGCGGTCGGTCTGCTCAAGGTCGCCCAAGATACTGTCGATGGCATATTTGCGAGCCACGTTCTCAATCTGACCGCCGCTGAAGTCGAATCCTTCGGCCAGCGTCTTGCACTCGTTGTCGCCCAGTTCAGGAAGCATCGCGTGCCAGATGTGCTCTCTCACGCTCACGTCGGGACGCTCAAACTCCACCTTGTAGAGGAAGCGGCGCTCAAAGGCACTATCCAGATTCTCGGTCAAGTTGGTGGTGGCTATCATAATGCCGTTGAGGGTCTCCATCTCTTGCAAGATGATGTTTTGGATGGAGTTCTCCATTTTGTCGACCGCGTTCTCAGCTCCAGTCTTGCGGACCCCGATGATGGCGTCAGCCTCGTTGAACAGCAGAATAGGTGCTACCTCGGACTTTGCCACCATTGAGCGGTATTTCTCGAAAACAGCCTTGATGTTCTTCTCGCTTTCGCCGACCCATTTGCTCTTGATATCGGGAACTTCGATAGCCATTATGTCGCGGCCAGTCTGTCGAGCGAGCTGATAGACGGTCTCGGTCTTGCCAGTTCCCGGTCCGCCGTACATCAAGCAAGTGAGCCCGCAGCGGTTGAAACGTTCCTTCATACGCTCCACAAGCACCTTATAATTCTCATTGTCGAGAAAGCCGCGCAGCTTGTCCACTTGCTTGCCCACCTTGTCACTGTAAAACAGATTCTTGGTGGTGATGCTATCGGCTTGGATGACCCCACTCAGTTTCACTTCTTTGGTCTTGAGATCAATGGATGCGAGCAGTTCAGTGCGAGCTTTCTCGGTTAACGTGAAACTGTTAGTGTCTGCAACTCCGTTATGACACGAAAACTCAATCAGCTCACACAGCATCAGCAAATGATTTCCCGAACGCAGCTCAGCCTTAATACGAGCAAAGTCACTCTTGTTGGGGAAGATATCGTCAAGCTGATAGAAACTGAGTTCAGAATCGTCTTCGTTGACGAGTTTGTCGCAGAATTCGATGAGCAAGAGGCGGTCTTTGGCCCCCAATGGATACTGATTGACCTTCTTGACGAAATCCAAGTCGGTGTTCTCGCTGAAGATTTCCTCGACTTCTTCAAGCAGCAATCCTTGCTTGATGCCTTCTTCCTCCAGTTCGTTGAAGAAGTCGTGATAATAGCCCAGCAGACTCTCGGTATCAGTGAAGTTGCGCTGCGGTGCTTCGTAATCCGCATTGGCGATGAGCGACCTGAGGGCTCTAGCCGAGATGTTGTAGGACGAAGCCTTGTTGCCGAAACTGTTCGTGAGGCCCAGCAGACGGCACCGCACCAGCTCGTTGAGTGTATCGACAAGCGTCAGTGCTTGCGCATTGGAATAGTGCAATGCTCTAGCGAAACTCTTGAAGTCAATGTTTGAAGGCCCGACTTCAACACAGATACAGAAGACCGCAGCTTGCATGGGGGTGATGTGCAATCGCTTGGCCAGATAATCGACATTGTTCCCCCGCACCTCGGACAAGATGAGGTCGTCGTCACTCTCGCGGACATAGGTTGAGAGCTTGTCGTTGATGTTGTTGATTGCTTCAAGCAGTGACTTGGGCTTTTTGCGGGTCCCCAGACTGACGCCTTTCGACTTGTTCTTGACAGCCTTGCATTCTTCTTCGGTAATGATGTTGTTTTTCTTCGTCTTCATACTCTGTGTTTTATGACTAGTTACTGTT
>CAMKGM010000109.1 GCA_946412245.1 uncultured Bacteroidales bacterium | reverse complement strand
TGCCTCCCATCTTGCGCGTGCGCTGCACCCAGCCGGCCAGCGTCACCACCTCGCCGGCATTAGCCAGCCGAAGTTCTCCACATGTTTTCGTTCTGTACATATATCTATCAAAATTGAAAATTGACAATTGAGCATTGATAATTCCAGCCCTGCCTCACCAGCTCTTGACCGGCGCCGGCCGGGGCACTAATTACCCAATCTTGCGCAAATGAGTGCAGAACCGAGCTTGCTCGAGTCATGCCGAATGCGGCCAAGATTATCTAAACTGCAAAATTACTAAAACTTGCTCAAACCGAAGCCGTTTTGGGCAAAAAAAATGCTTTTTCCCACATTTTTTGAACCGAGAGGCCGGTGAAAAGCAAAAAAAACAAAAATTTTCGGCAATCAGCACCCGATTCTCGATTAAAAGCATTACCTTTGCACCGCTTTTTCGCCCAGTGGCTGATGGCACCTCGGGGTGTAGCGCAGTCCGGTTAGCGCGCCTGCTTTGGGAGCAGGAGGTCCCTGGTTCGAATCCAGGTACCCCGACCAACAAATCAAAACGCTGAGTTATAGGAGATAACATCAACTATAACTCAGCGTTTTCTGCTATTCAGAGCAAAAAACACCCACTGCGGGTAACGGGTCAGAACACGGCGATGCTCTGCAAGTTCAAATCGGGAGGGCTATTATGTGTTGTCCGCAAGCCAACGACAGAGATAGTCCACCTGCTGCTTGGTGTTGCCCATGAAGACGGCACATTCCTTATGCCCCTCAAACTGTGGCGTTACGCCCTCCATTGCGCTGAGGGCCGAGACGGTGATCAGTTCGCGTTCGGCCGTAGTGAGTTGGTCACAGGCATAGATGTCACCAAAGAGGTGCGACTTCATGTAGTAGTCGGCCTGTGGGCAGAATGAATAGTTCCATGGCGTGCCCCCCTCATCGCGGGTCTGCATCTCGGTGCCGAGTTGCAACGCCAGCTTGGCGTCATCCCAGGCGGCGGGTCGACGGAACGGTTGCCCCTCATTGTCGACAATCCCCGCCGACTTGCGCTCTGTCAGCACATGCTCCAGCGTGTTTAACGCATTCAGTGAACGGGGAAAACCCGCATAGGCATAGAGTTGTGAAAAGGCGTCCTTCAGCTCATTCACGCTCACGCCGCCGTCGAGTGCCCCGCGGATGGCCACGTCGAGGCGTTGCAAGTCACCCCTCGCCGCCAGTGCCGCACAGCCACAAAGCAAAAGCATCCGCTGAGAAATCATTTGTTCGTCCATATAGATATTAATTTTTCGTTCCAATTACGCCGCAAAGTTAGGCAAATAGTTCCCCTCCTAAGATAGGAGGTCGCTGAAAAAGTAACAAACTGCGAATTACGCGAATGAAAACGCGAACCTTCAGCTCGCTACCGAACGGTCGCAATTTTTCTTGAATATAATTTGAAATTTAAGTCTTTTTGATTTGCAGCTTGAACAAATCAGTTCTTTTTCCGTTGTATGAATAGCCGATGCCAAACGAGAAATTGAAATGGCGTTTCTTTTTCTCGGTCGTTACTACGCTTGAACTCTGCTGCTCGGCTACGGCAAAATTTGGCTGGGTGTTTACTGTTTCCATAAATCAATACTATTGATTATTACAATACCTCTTTAACATCGCATACATCATTTCATATAATCCTAATGAAATGAGCGTGGTAACACCACCGTCATCATCATCAATCCCTACCGATGCGGCGGCCTCATGTGCCAATGCTGAATTTATCTGCGTTCCCAAGAATGCAGCTTCAGTGGCAACGCGGTCAAGGGTTTCCCACTCCTCACCGTCGTTATAGATTTTTGCTTTGGGATTAGTCCCTAGCTTGAGCAAACGCTCCATTTCTCCCACCTGCAATTTGCAAGCAGCCACATATAAATCAATATCAAGTTGATTTGCACCAAGCTTCGTGAGTTGAGTTTTGTCTTTGACCCAAAACACATCTTCAATAGAATCCTCGATCTCATCACTGTAGATGAAACCGGCACCGCTTTGACCATAGTCAATGTATGGGATTTCATCATCGAATGAAAAGTTGCTGAACTTGTCCGTGAGGATTTGTTTGATTTCATCATTGAGCTTCAGCGTCTCTCGCACCTTTTCCACATAGCCCGATTGCCATTCTTCGGGTCGTTGAATGGCACGCTCTACCGACATGGTGATGAAGTGCAGCGGAATATATACATCCCATGTGTAAAGTGCCGGCATCGGTTCGCCATCGGGAATGGTTGCAAGCACCTGTCGCAACTTGGCTGGATTCGTGTTGAGCAAAGCGTATGCGATTATGCGTATTTTATCTTGAAAAATCATAAGCTAAATACTTTTATGCCGCAAAGATATGGCCCAAGAGTGCGCTCTATCTGCACAGCTAGAAAAAGATTGCACTTTTTGTGATACAACTAATCCATTGTTTGAGAGTCTCTTATATTGCCCATTCGGTATGACGAGTGATTGCGAACTGCCTGCTCTATTTAGTCATATAGTTCCTTGTCAACATGTTTTATAGCTATTTCTTCATCACGTAACCATTCACCGATTGTGCGTATCCCCTCCCCTTGGGGAGGCCGCTGAAAAAGTACAGGCAAATAATTGATTTGCTTCACGATGGTTATATTCAAAACTAAATTTGAATAAATTGTCTGCAAATTTCGTGATATTTCAAATTATATTCAAGAAAAATTCGCGTTTTATTCGCGTAATTCGCGGTTTATTACTTTTTCAGCAGCCTCTGGGAAAGGGGAGGGGAAGCTCGCTAGAAGAGAGGGGGGAACTGACTTGCGAAACTTGAATTATTAATTGCGATAGTCAATATCGCCGATTACGTCAACGGCAGTGTAGTCGGCAGGGTAATGCACAGTGCCAGGATAAACATAATTTTCTTCATAGTCGGTTACTTTACGATGCTAAGATCTGTCCTCATTTCGGGCATGATGCCGAGCAGACGCGAGTATCCTGCCTTGACTTCGGCGTTAGTGCCAGTCGAAGCCGGGGCAAGTTGCTGCTTCATCATCTTCATGGCTTGAGCAGGAGCGGAACTTGGATCGGTGTATTTAGCGTAACCGATAAAATACACCTCTTCCGAGTTCATCGATTCAAACTGCAAGATGATGACGTACTGCTTGTCTGCACTTAAAAAGCCGAAATAGTTCTCTTCCTCATCCTTTGTGACATAGACATAGCGCTCTGCCAGGAAACTGACAAGTTCGTTTATATCTACAGATGTTATAGGGATAATGACGGATGAGAGAGTCAACGCCGAGTTTGTAAACAAATAAGCGACGAATGAAACAGGGTGCTTGCCGGTGTAGAGAAGGATTTCGTCGGTTTCACTTATCATAGTGCAACCCGACATGAAGCTCTTGACTGTAGAGCTGCTTGCGCCAAATTGTAGGCACGGAATCTCATAAGTGTTGAACCTGGGCGTTACTGTGACTTTGAACGACTTGTTGCCATTGCGAATGTAGGTCTCGCCAACATGCTCTGCCTTAACGCCAGCCGTCGAAACGCTTGCAATAAGTTCGTTGTCCGAAGTCCATCCTGTGCTGCCGCCGGGAATAGAATACACACTGCCGACTACTAAAGTCTGGTCCTTGTAGTTTGGCTCATCATCGCTGCCGCAGGAAGCGAAAGCCAGCGGCAAGATGAGCAACGTGAGTAAAAGTAGTTTCTTCATAATACACATACGTTTTAAAGAGGAACATCAGTTATTTTTTGGCAAAGATATGCGCCCAAGAGTGCGCTCTATCTGCACAGCTAGAAAAATCAGTATTATTGCCATATCAGAAGAATGGCACATGAACATAAGGATAATTCCTGTTGTTCACGATGAATTGTTTGAGTGTCTCACGCTCGACATCAAACTCCTCGACAAGTTTGTCGAGCATCTCAACCGAATGTGACAGCATTCGGGCCAATCTTTTTGAAAGTATGATAGTCATGAATGAGCGGTATTGAGCAGAAAGTCGTGTTGTTGTCAACCTGGTAAGTGATGGCAGGGAACAACACATTCTGCGCAGATTTATGCTTTAGCGTATATCTTCGCATTTTGGCGCAATAAGTGCCATCGGGATTCATTCTTGACTTAATGCGAGGGAAGTATATGTCGTGAATTCGGTAGAACTCACGGCATATATCCTCGTATGCCATACTTTCGACAATCATAGCTTATTCATTTGGCACGTCATAGCTGATGGTCAGCGGATTGCCCTTCAATGGGCAGTCGGCCTCGGCCGATACTACTTTTACAAAGTTATTAGAGTCACCTTTGCTGACTTCAATAAATATTTTAGCCTTGGTGTTGGGTAAAGCCTCCGGCACATCAACAAAGGTTGATAGCTGGATGTGTGACCCTCTTGGGACTCGCTTTTCAAAGAAATATGCCGATGTGCCATCGATGCTATGTTCCTCTTGACGAGCAATACCGGTATATTTGAGTGGGTCATTAGGGTCATCAAAAGCAGTAAAGTTGATATAAGCGATGTTGTGAAAATCATAAACTGTTGAATACGTGATACAGTAGTATATCTCGTATTCATTTTTGCGAGTCTCAAAATCGCTAACATAATCATCACAACTCGACAGTGCCACAACGAGGCACGCTAAGATTGAGAAAAATTTAAGAGATCGTTTCATGTTGATTAAGCTATTAGTTGGCACAGGCACGAGGCGAGCAGGACTACCTGCGGCAGCGATTGCAGATCGATGTCGGTGCGGTTTGCGAGATAAGTGTCAACGAGAACTTTGCGAAGCTGACAGGCGGTAGCCAGATTCTTCATCAGCTCGAAAAGTTCGTAATCAATCTCTGCGCACTTGTAGCAGTTGCGCAGGGTGGAGATGGCATAACTGCTGGGCGAATTGCCCGGAACACGAGGCACGAGTCGCCAAAACGGTTCACCGCTCATGTGATAGTACGGCATCCCGATGTTCGGCTTGAAGTGAGCGATGTGGCGCGTGTAGCGCATATCGTTCAACTTGAAAGCCGTGAGCTGTGCCTCGCTCAACTCAATCTGAGGCGAGCGAATGATGCCGCACTCCACCAGGTCGATGACCGCCAACAGTAGCAGCGGCTTGTGTGGTGCCAGCTGCCCACCTTTCTTGTTCACCGAAAGGTGGTCGAAGCACTGCTGATAATATGCCAAGGCGCAGTTCATAACATATTTTCGTTTAATGAAATTCACCAATCACTTAGTCCATACTCAAAATCATCATTCGCATGTCCTTCAGATGAGGAACGGTGCTTAGGGTTTGGTAAATATGTATATAAACTTTTTTTCGTTTCACTGATGCGAGGGGGTCTCATTTTGTGGGTTTTGGGGGGCTTGGGTATTTTCTTCGTTTTTCTTCTTTCAAATGCAGCTGAAACCGCTTCACTAAATTCATGGAAATCAATATCTTTAGTTTTTTTGTTGATCCCCTTAATCGGAATATTCTGACCTCTGACAGCAAAGAATAAAAGGGGATAGATATATCTCCCAAGTTCAGTGCATTTTGCTTGATCTCGCCATTTCTTTACATCAAATTCACTTAAATGAGTTCCGTCAAGAAGATGCGCTTTGTTTTGGTCTCCAAATAATTGGAGGACTGTGAAAATAGAGCAAAGGGTATTATCTGTAAACAATAATTTAAGTGCACCATCAACACTTAACTTTTCCTCAATAAAATATTTGAAGTATTGTTCTTCATAAGTAAAAGACTTCGTATCAACAACTTCTTGACTCACAGGTAAAGGTC
>CAMKGM010000108.1 GCA_946412245.1 uncultured Bacteroidales bacterium | reverse complement strand
CAGACTTGAATTTAGTGGCAATGGCACTCTAGAGTTGCACGGTGGCAGTAGCACCGGTGCCGGCATCACTGCGGCTAATCGCAGTGGAGTGTCGGTGACTACCCTTACTGAGAGTTGCACTCCCACCATCGAGTGTGACGGATTCACCGGTGTGCGCAGCCTGGGTAGCACCACATTTCAATACATGCTCGGGCATGGCACGTTTAAAGCCACAGGAACAGTGTATGCTTGCATGCATGAAGGCATCACGGCGATGAACCTAAGTAACAAGCGAAAAGTGATAGATCCCGAAAATGGTCATATAGGTGAAGATGATTACATGTACACAATGTGTAATAGTAGTGGCAATTCGGTAAAAACCTTCACCGTTGGTCCTGAGCAATATCCCCTGTATGTGTGTGGTGTTCAGGTCGATGCCGACAATGCGTCGAAGCTCACCACTATACTGACAAACCGGGGCTATCTGAAGAGTGGCACAGTACAATACCTTCCTGATAACGCTGATCTCGAATTCTATAATGCCAATATAGAATATAATATTGGTCCTTATTATTCAGCGATAGTGAGAAATGGAAATCACAACCTTGATGGCAGCGTATATGCACCTGGAATTAATAATCTTCTTGTTACTTTTTCAGGTAACAACACATTTGGTGGCGATACAAGGGTTGGAATCGATAACAACAAGGCCAACATGAAGTTGCGGCTCTATAATGGTGCTCACTTGACCATTAATACTCGCAATGGCATTTATCACAACATAGCGATGCTTTATGCCGGCAATGGCAGTGGCAGTGGCAATTACACATTCACCATTACTAATGGTAACATAAACCCTGGTCCTAACGATCCTGCCCTGCTCACTATTAATGCCAGCAATGGTTATGGCTTCTATGGTGACTTTGGCCAGATTAATTATGAGTCGGGCGTGACAAAATTCTCAGGAACTCAAGGTGCTATAAGTTTTGGTAGTGGCGCCGGTGATGATGTGCCTCCAATAAAGTATCGATTCACTTCGGGTGGCGACAACTATGGTTTCCGCCA
Source organism: uncultured Bacteroidales bacterium (assembly GCA_946412245.1). Taxonomy (GTDB): domain Bacteria; phylum Bacteroidota; class Bacteroidia; order Bacteroidales; family Muribaculaceae; genus Sodaliphilus. Next base: position 4,715 of record CAMKGM010000108.1, on the reverse strand, counting down.
CGGCGAGACAATTCGGCAAGCTGGCTACTTCTATTACGTTTGCGCTGCTGATAATAGCGAAGCCACAAGTGCCGAGATAGGTTGGGTGGGTAACACATACGGCCTCAAGATCCTGGGCGCGGCCATCACCGACTATCTGGTGAGCCACATGAGTGAGCTGTTTGGCAACAACGCTTTTGCCAATGCCATAAAATTTGATGGTTATAAGACACTGACGTTCGACAGCTTCGGTAGCAACATAGTGAATTGCACCAACACAGCTATTCCATTAATCGAGAGCAACATCGACGGGCTTAAAATCAAGTCGACAGGCACCAATCTGAACAATGTGGGTTATGCCGGAACAGTGTTGAAACTCAATGCTCCTGCCACTTACGAACCCGATGCTGCCAGCCGCACCCTGTGTCTGCGCTCATTGCAGGGCACTGCCGTGTGGCTCACGTGCGACAATGCACTCACTGTAAAGAATGGCACGCTCGATGCTCAAGGTGCCACCTATGGCATCAGGGGCTCAATGGTCACAAGCCCCTCAACAGTTTACAATGGCACATTCAACATGGAGGGCGGAAAGCTACTGTCGAATGGTAACACAGCCAGCGTAGCCCAACTCAAGGCTTTCAACCTTAACAGCTATGCTATCGTTGCTCCCGAGGGTGCATCTTGGAGCCAATCGGCCCACGGCGTTGTTGACACTAATGGCAACCTGGTTGCCGGCACCACGGTAGAAGTTGGACCTAAGACCTACGACTTGACAGTGGGCGGTGTGCAGGTTACCAGCGTCAACTGCGATGACATCCTGGGCGACGGCACCGTGACCTACGACCCTGTGGGCAACGCGCTGACGCTCAATAACGCCACCATCAACAGCGCGACACAGTGCATAAGGTCGAAAATTGCGGGCCTTCACATCAACTTGCAGGGAACAAACACAATGTCATCGCAGCAGTACACCTACGGCATCTGGCTTGAGGAGAGCGATGGCGTGGTGATTGAAGGTGACGGCACGCTCATCATGAACGCATTGAGCATAGGCTATTTCACCAAGTCGTCGAGTGTGGTGAGCACTACCATAAAAGATTGCACAATCAGGATGCCCAATCCCAATAGTGGAATGATTCAGAACGAGGACTATGATGTGGGATTGACAATCGACAATGCCAATATCTACATTGGCGGTGGATATATCCAAACGGCCCCATCGCTGGTGCTGCGCAACTGCAAGGTGACCAAGCCTGCTGGTGGCTACAGCGATGGCATAGAAATAGTTGCCCCCGGCAGCACCAGCATGTGGTGGGGTGAACTTGAGATTGTGGCAACCGGTGGTCAAGGTGTTCCCGGCGATGTGAACGGCGACGGCGAGGTTACCGGTAGTGACGTTACGGCTCTCTACAATCACATTCTCTTTGGTCAAGACACTCCCATCTTTAACGGCGACCAAAATGGCGACAATGAGGTTACCGGAAGCGATGTTACAGCTGTTTATAACATCATCTTGGGACTTTGATTAGTGCACTAACAATTGGCATTGTACAATGGAGAAGCTGATGAAAATTGAGACTGTCGCAACACTCTCCAGTGGGATGAAAGCACAAACATAATTTATAACACTGAAGTAAAAAATAATTAATATCTCAAGGCTATGAAGAGAATTTTATTATTGATAGTTGCTGCGATGGCGCTCGTGGTCGCACGTGGTGCCGAGCAGGGCTATTTCAAGTTTGAAGTGAGTAACGGGCAAGCCGTGATTACCGGTTTGACAACCGCTGCGCAGTCGATGAACCTGTCGACGCTCGAGATCCCCGGCTTCATCCATTACAATGGTCTGGTGTGGCCCACTCGAATCAGGACGTCGGCCTTTCAAGGCTGCAAGGCCAGTGATATAATCATCCACTACGGCTGCCAGCGCATCGACGACTACGCCTTCGCAAGCTGCAACAACCTGAGTCAGGTGCGCATTCCCAGCAGCGTGACCTACCTGGGTGCCGGCTTAGTTTTGAATTCAGGCAAGAACAACAACTCCATTCTCGTTGCAATGGCAGGCCAGGAGCCACTTGATGCGTCAAGCATGCCAAGCAGTGCCTTTATTGGCTCGTTGTCGACGAATGGTGTGAAGCTCGGGCTCTCGACCCGTGCTGCATACGATGCTTTCACACAAAATTCCTTGATACAAGGCATGAGCTTCAATGATATATTCATTAGTGCTTTCGCCAATGACTACGAGGACAATAACGGCTCGACCTACGTTGTGGATCGTCCTGCTATATATAATGTTCAGCAGGGAAATTTATGGCTTGTGAACTCCACCAGTGAAGATGTGATTGTGTGCCCCGATGAAATTCATCTTGACGATTACGGTGCAAGCGATAATCCCGTTTCCTATGTGTGCAGAAGGGTTGCCGACTATGCTTTTTATCAAAGTAATGCAATCAAATCATTTACATGGACAGGAGTGTCTGGTAAATATCTCATAGGTGAATATGTGTGTGCTAGTTCAACATCATTGAGAAAGGTTACGATAGACTGTAACGCGGTTGCTAAAGGCGCATTTAATAATTCAGGCGTTAGTGAGATTAATTTATTGGAAGGAGTTATATCGCTAATGAATTGCTTTGTAGGTTGCAGTTCACGTTCTTTGAAGTCGGTGAAATTTCCCAAGTCATTGAATAGCATTTATAACTCGTTTATAGGATGTCGCTATATTAAAAAATTTGAATCGGACTGCGAGGAATTTGAGCGTGTCTATTTCGTTTATAAAGACTGTCTATATGAAAAACGATATGATGCTGATGGTAATAATATAGCCGCGCTTTGTCGTGTGCCACCAAGTAAAGAAATGCTTATTTATAATCCGATTCATCCCAAAACACGTATTATTGGATCCTACGCTTATTATGATCACATGTATTACGATGTGTTGGATATTCCCTACGGTGTCACTACTATAGAGGATTATGCATTTGAGGAAGCCTGTGTGGGCGCTATCCACATCCCCAGCAGTGTGACAACATTTGGCAATAATATTTTTAAAACAAGCCGTATCATGGCGCTGAACTTTGGCGCAGCAGTGCCCCCTCTGCCTTATAATGTGATGTTAAAGCTCATAGAGTGCCAAAACACATTACACTATAGCATGTATATCTTCTGCCCAGTAGAATCGTTAAACTCTTATACTCAGACATTTAACTATGGTGGAAACAAAGTGTATATTGGTGGATATGATGTGTATGACACATCTAATAATGTGAGCTATCGCATTAAAGATGACAACACAGCCACATTGTGCATGGGAACCTATGATAATCCTAACATTCCCACTTATGTTTCAATTCAATATACTAACTATGAATATGTGGCCAGAGATTATTTGTATGATTGGGAAGATGGCATCTACACAAGGGTTTTGAAATTTAAAGAGACGATAAAAGTCAATGAAAAGGACTATGAGCTTGACGAAGTTTCGCCTTCGGCATTGGCTGGCTTGAGATTGATCTCGGGCGTTACATTACCATCAACAGTTAATAAAATAGGTGATTATGCTATGGCCAACTTGCCAACGCTACAGACTGTAACAGCCAAAATGACGACTTTGCCAGAGCTTGGCCTAAACGTGTGGGGCGGAACTACCACTCCCAACACAGTTTCGCTATATGTTCCTGCAGGGATGAAGGCAACCTATGCCGCTGCCGATCAATGGAAGGATTTTGGCTCCATCTATGAGGGAAATGTATCCTACAACCTCTATGTGAAAGGCATTCAGGTGACGAGCAGCAACTGCGATGACATCCTGGGCGACGGCACCGTGACCTACGACCCTGTGGGCAATAAGCTGATTCTTAACAATGTGAATTACAACGAGAGTTTCAATGACTATTTTATAAAAAATGAAATTGACGGCCTGCAGATAGTGGTCAATGGCGAGAATTACATTGGTCCCAATGTGCTTAAAGGAATTAGCGTTGGCAACAATGCTAAGACCACCATCACCGGCGGTGGGTCGCTCACGATAGATGTGGGTCAGACCGGCGTGTACACTTGCAGCTTGCTGACAATCACAGGCGGAGTTCAGCTGAGCTCCAAAGGCACGTACGCTTACTCGGCTTATAACTATGCCGGCATAACGATATCAAATGCCATGACTCGCGTGAAAGGTTATGGCACAAAATCCTGCCTTTATAATGTGAATGGTCTCACACTGAATGATGGCTTGCAAATTGTGGAACCGGAAGGCGCCCACATGGAAGGCTGGACAATGATGGATGGCGATGGTAACATTCTCAAGAACACATGGCTTGTGATAGCGAAGTCGGTGGCAGTTCCCGGCGATGTGAACGGCGACGGCGAGGTTACCGGTAGTGACGTTACGGCTCTCTACAATCACATTCTCTTTGGTCAAGACACTCCCATCTTTAACGGCGACCAAAATGGCGACAATGAGGTTACCGGAAGCGATGTTACAGCTGTTTATAACATCATCTTGGGACTTTGATTAATTCACAATGCATAATTCATAATGCGCAATTTTTATAAAGAAAAATATAATTAAAGCCATATAATTATGAAAAGAGAGATATTGTTCTTGATTTTGTCAATGACAGTTGTGGCGCATGCTGTCGCGGCTGAGAGTACCTTTGCACGTCAAAATTGAATATTAACCTAAAAAATAATAAAATAATGAAGAAACTCTTTACTTTTTTGTTGATTGCACTTGTTGCCCT
>CAMKGM010000107.1 GCA_946412245.1 uncultured Bacteroidales bacterium | reverse complement strand
CAATTTTTCATCATGAGTTTTTACATCATAGAGTCCTAAAAATGATATATATTTAGTTTTTACCCAGTATTGGTTGATTCTAAATAAAAAACGCTATCTTCACTGATGGTAGAAAACAGATTTAATTATGACAAAGAAAAAATAATAATCTGGCGTAAGCCAGCTTTTCGACATCGATAGGTGCAGTTTTGTGAGATTTTATTACTAACTTTGGGGCGTTAAAACAATTAGTCATAACATAAATGATAAAGTCATGAAAACTAATATTATACTTTCTTTAATATTCACGTTGCTCATGTGCTGCTCGTGCGGTGGAGATGAGCCTAACCCTGAGACCGGGGGCAATCCATATTCATTTCCATTTTTCCCTTCAGGAAGATATGCTATTAATGACGTGCAAGGGCCTCATGTGAAACTTGATGGACTTAATATAAAGAATCTGCCAATTTGGGACTGCTCAACTTCTACTCGTCCTGTGGAGGCATTGCTGGTGTGTGGACTTTTAGGTTTAGACTATTGCGACTATTATGATATCGCAAATGAAAGTATGTATACTATGATGCCTGATTACTCTAAACTATCGACTAATGATGCTAACAATTTGCATGACAAGCTGCTTTCAAACACCACACACGGAGCTTTTATAAACCTTATCGATGGTAAAGTAGATATTGCCGTATGCTCTCGCGCTCTTTCACGAGCCGAGATAGAGTACGCCAATGAAAAAGGTGTCGAGATACTTCAGACCCCTATTGCTCTTGATGGCTTTGTCTTTATTGTGAATGAAAACAATCCTGTTGAAATGCTCACTGTTGACCAGATTAGACAAATATACACCGCCGACATCACCAATTGGAAAGACGTGGGGGGAAATGATGCCACCATATCACCTTACATACGAGATGCCAATTCGGGCAGTCAGGAGAAAATGGAAACACTGGTAATGAATGGGCTGACTATGATTGACTGGCCACATATGAGAGGTTTCAGTATGCTTGATCCTTTTTTCCAAGTATCATCTGATGATAATGGTATAGGTTATACTCTCTATTATTTTGCCAACGTCATGGCTCTGGGTACAAGGGTAAAGATGTTGGGGTTGAACGGTGTGGCGGCAACCAAAGAGAATATCATCAATGGTTCCTATCCATTTATTACTGAAGTGGTAATTGCGGTTCGTAATGACATTAAACGAAATTCATGGGCATGGAAATGCTATAATCTCGTCGCCACTGGCCAAGAAAACGGCATGATTGACGCCACAGGCTACGTTGCTGGTAAAATAAACAACTGATTATCCTCTACAGAGACAAATTTTTATGATTCTCTTGCTTTTGAATAAAAAACAATCTAAATTTGCAACATTGAAGCACATAGCAGAGGCTATACACAGTGCTTTTTGACATAGAGAATGCGTTTGTGTTTCACCAAACTTAGAAATTCGCCAAATTTTTAAACATTGTAGGATGAAACAGTCAAGAACGCCTTCGTTTGCCATATCCACCTATCTGGTGAATGATATAATGGCAAAGCGTGAGGTAGACTGTTTTTACAATGTTGGGCGTTTGGCGATGCCTCTAAGTTGAAAGCAGGTAAAAGCCTCACGTTTTCTTTTATAAAACAAGAAGATTTATTAACTTAGTGACGTTTGGCCACCCTAAAAACGATATGATTATGAAAACAAAGTTTTTCCTATTATTAACTTTATTATTGGTTCTTGTTTCTTGTGAAGACAAAAACGATGAGCCGTGGAGCCCCCAGACCCAAGACGTGAAAATCGTGGCTCTCTCGGGCAGCACAATCTACTCAATGAACACTGCCGATGGTCAGCTCAAGACCACCGCAATAGGCGACAGCTATGGCACATTGAAGCATCTGTTCCTGCACAATGGCGAGATGATGCTTTTCAGCAAGGCGAGCGACGGCTACAGGATGATGAAATTTGACGGAGACAACATCACAGGCAACAATATTGTCACCCTATTGAATGACTACCTTGAAGCCCCCTGGTGGGTAGATGTTTCCAGCTCAGGCAACAACTACTTCTATGCCTGCGACAACAGAGAGAAGTATGTCATCCTTGACGAGAATGGCAACTCAAGGGAATATAACTATGCGCTTGACAACAGTCACCCTTACCATAGCTTGGCTACAGTTAACGGCAATGGTAATTTTTACCAGGCCTATATATATTTTCAATCATCAACCCCCGAGGACGACTACTGGGTTGTTAAGAAAAATGGCCAAGAGCTTTATCAGGTGAGTGGTATCAAAGTGGAACCTATTCACATTAAAATTAACGCAATTGGCGACAATGTGTATCTTCTTGGCACAAACTACGATGACAAAGGGGTATATGCCGTGAACTCCAATGCCGTTGTCGATGATCATTTCACCGTCATTTCTTGTGCATGCGTCATTAATGGCCAGTTGTGCCTGGGTGGTTACAAAACCGACGAGCACAAGGTAAAGAGGGCAACCATGAAGGTGGGCGACAAATATTATGACCTGACCGATGAGCTTGGCTGGTATGAATACAAAGATGCTGAGACAGGCGTTGGCAACAACCATTCATCCTGTGTCGAAAGCTTCATGGTGGAGAACAATGAAATATATGCGCTGGTGAGGAAATACTCTCAACTCAATCCATATATTTCTGGAGGATATGACTATTTTAATGCCTCGGGCGACGCCATTTTCCGTAACACACACAAGGTCATGGACCTGGGCGATAAGCTGATTCGCTCTTGCGTTATAATCCCACAGAAATAGCAAACTAATAAGTGAGAGTTCGCAAAAGTCAAGGGTACCGCAACTGCAGCTGATACACAGCAACTTATTTTCGTCGAACTCACGTTATTTTAGCGCTTTAGCGAACAGATTTTTAAAACAAACAATTTTAGAGCCAAAGGCTCCCTAATTTTCATGTGCGCCAGCACATGGCAAAAGAGTATCTAACGCAATTGTGCATTATGCATTGATATCAGCTGACAGGTTTTGGGCCGCGCAATTTTGTGAGAGAAAACACCCACGCTGGGATAATCTCGCAAAGTTGCCACTCCGTGGTCGCAAAGCCTGCTGTCGCAGGAATTTTAAAGACGAAAGAATTATATAAATTCCGAGCTTGCGAGGCTTTGTGACATCGATAGATGCAACTTTGTGAGAGGATTATTTTCCTCACTAGTTGAATTGTGCATTATGAATTGTGCATTGATTAAAGGTGCAGCTTTGTGAAAACAAGAATGAAAACTTGTTTTCTCAATAATAATCACAGAGTTATTAGCGTTGAAAATATATAGTAACTACCGAAAAATGCGATTTAGCGAGTCAAAGCTGAGCTTGCTCAAAGACTTGCGAGCGTGAGCATTTTATTCAAAAACAAAAATGATATGAAAAAGATTCTTTTGATATTTGCTTTTCTAGCGCTGGCATTTAGTTTTAATGCCAAGGCACAATCGATACAGGAGTTGCGCGACTCAATGGCAATGGGAAATCTCGACAGCCAGGTGGATCTTGCTTGTCGCTATATACATGGTGACGGTATTGAGGAGAACTGGGATGAAGCTTTCAAGCTAATCCAAGATGCAGCAAACAAAGGTAACCGTTATGGCGAGTTGTGGCTAGGAATTTGTTATCATGACGGTGTGGGTGTTGCCGAAGATCACCAGGAGGCTATAAAGTGGCTTAAAAGTTCTGCTCAGAAAGGAAATAAATCGGCAATGACATTTCTTGCTATGTTCTATGAGAGAGGCGATGGCGTTGAAGTTGACTCACTCCAGGCTTTCAATTTGTATAAGGAGGCTGCTGATAATGGGTTTGACAAAGCTCAAATGTTTGTTGCATTTTACTATGAAATTGGAGATGTTGTGAAGCGTGACTTGAATGAGGCGTTTCGCTACTTAAAGATGGCAGTCGATAGTGAAAATGCTGAAGACGCTGCTAAATATCAGTTAGCAAAGTACTACTTCAACGGCTGGTCGACAGATGTTGACCGCCAGAAAGCTCGCGAACTCCTAGAAAGCATAAAAGACGACCGAGTAGTCGGTGAAGTAAATCAAATATTAAAAAACATCGAGGAAGGAGACTCAATGAGTATGTATGAGTTTCAATTCCGTACTATCCCTTCTATGGTGTGGCGTTATGAGAAAGGTAGACTTGAAAAAGACATACTAAACGATATAGTCGAATGGCAATTATCTCTTGGGTCTCTATATATCACTAATTACGAGTGGGACTGGAAAGACATTTCTTCGAATGTCCACCATCCAAATGATTCAATAGAGATTATTGTATACCGTTTCCCTGAGCCAAAGGAGACACCATTGTGCCTCTACTCGGCGGCGGTGATAAACACAAAGTCGGGAAAGTGTGCCTACTACACTCTTGAGAAGACGATGAACTTTGGTGACATCACAAATCTTGAAAAGTGCTGGGTGTTTGGTGGCATGACACGTGACAATGCGAGCCATGTGAGCTATGATGGCCTGACGGGTGATGTCACCGAGCAGCAGTTCGTCGACTTCATTCTCGCCTTTTTAAGTAAATCAAAGAAACCCACCCCAATGGGAGAGACAAAATATCCAACAGAAGAATAACTAATAAGAAACAATTATGAAAACATCCTTTCTTCGCATTTTGATTATAATCTGCACCGTGGCGTGCTCGCTGGGGGCGCAGGCGCAGAGGTCTATTGACCTGATCAACGACAACTATGATGCCAGCAACGACGAAGTTCTTCATTCAAGTGGTCACATGCCTTCTTTCTCTGGTGGTGACGTAGCCTTAATGAAGTTTATTAAAGATAACATGATTTATCCATACGAAGCCTTGAAAAACAGAATAGAAGGAAAAGTGATCATTCAATTTGTGGTTACTAAGACGGGTAAGGTTGGAAAAGTCAAGGTGGTACGTTCGGTTAATAAAGAACTTGACCAAGAGGCTGTTCGACTAATTAAAATGCTGCCCGATTTTTCGCCAAGACGCAACAATGTGGGCAAACCTGTGAACGTATGGTACATATTACCAGTAATTTTCAAGCTGCCAGATAACAATTAGTACATGCATCGTTCCACAACTTAAAGAAGAAACAATGAAAAAGATAATAACATATCTTGTAGTACTTACAACGGTATTAACCTCTTTTGATGCCTTAGCGTTGATTCAAGGAAAGAATTATGCTAAAATGTCTATTGACAGTAATGGAAACGTGGGCAATGTGGAATTGGTGAGACAGATAGACAGAGATTTAGACGAGCAGGCATTGGATTTGTGCAAGTGTTTGACCAATATCGATTCAATATATTGGGGCAAAGATATCCTTGTGCCCATAACCTATGACGGACTTTGCGAGAGCGGCAATACGACATTAACACGCGACCACATTCTCCTTGATGAGGCAACGATTATTGGAGATAGGCTCATCTATTATGATGACTCAGGGGAAATATTTCTTGCTGGCAATTGTTATTGTTCCATGCCCAGATTTCCCGGAGGCGACCAAGCAATGCGTGAATATTTAATGGAGAAGGTTCATTATCCCGATAATGTGGATTGGGACACTATCCAAGGTACTGTGGTAGCAAAATTCTACGTCAACGAAATTGGGAAGGTCACCGATGTGATAATCAAGAAATCACTCCATTATTATATTGACAGGGAGGTTGTAAATCTGTGCTTGAGTTTCCCCGATTTCATTCCAGCTAAAGATATTAAGGGTAACCCCAAGGGTGAATGGATGACGCTTCCCATCAGCTTCGGGAAAAGCGATTTTGACGATTTTAAAATAAGAGAACTCTCAAATGAAGAAGTAGAAATCTATTCTGTCGCTTCTCAGCCGCCC
>CAMKGM010000106.1 GCA_946412245.1 uncultured Bacteroidales bacterium | reverse complement strand
GACGAAGAAAAAAAATGAAACTTCCAATTTAGGATTGATAAATTCCAATTTATCGGTATCGTCTTTTACACCATAGAGCGGTTGATTTATCTTTGCGGTAAATCAACCGCTTAACTTATGGCTATATCACTGACAATAGACGGAGCGCAGGTCGCGCTGAAGAAAGACTCGTCACTATAAAGCAAGCCCAAGACGATTACCAAAGGCTGATGAATAACAAAAGTCCAAAAAACAAGCGCAGGTAGAGAAATATTCTCTACCTTTGCAGCGCGAATCAAACAATGCTATTTTTATGACTGAAAATACATTCAATTATCGAAAGAGAATTGCAGACATTCTCTTAGAAGAAAAAGCTTCAGCGAAAGTGTGCTTCGTCTCGGTGTTGCAAAAGGAGGTGAAATGAACCCAAAAAGTCAGACAAAAACTTTTTGGGTTCATTTCATAATGACACACCCCTTGGTGGTTGAGAAGGGAGTAGTGACGTGCTCCCTTTGGAGGTTAGCGTCGTTGCTTAACAACGGTCGTGGATCCGTCGGCGTGGGTGGTGACGACGATGTTGATGCCGTCGAAGGGCACATTGCTGGTCAGACCGGCAGGATTGACGTACTTCACGCTGACGATTTCAGGATCGGCGAGGCGCTCGATGACATCTGTGAAGACTTCGATGGGGGTTGCGCTGATGACCATAGCCATCAGGTTGTCGGTGGCATTGTCATCGGTGGGCTTGATGCGGCGCGGAGCGTTGGTGGTGCCATTGTCCCACGGTTCGTAGAGCCCGATTGCAGCCACGATGGCGTATTTCCCACCGACGATCATGTTGGCGTACTCAGCATTGACAAGCTCAATAGATAGGCCGCGGTCGTAGCCATTGTTGGCGCACAGCATGTACATGTCGTCCTCGTAGTACCAACCCTCAAGTGCCACCACCTGGCAGGGCTTGGGCATCGGGCTGAAACCCTCGGAGAGCGAATAGCTGGCGATGTCGGGCACTTGTGGGTCGTCTTGGTAGAACGAGACCCAGCTGTCGATGTTGATGGTGGGCCAAGTGCCTTTGCCGCTGAAGCCATTGGTAATGGTTTGAGTGAGGTCCACGCAATATCCCGGTTGCAATTCGTCGGCGTTGTACACGTTGTCGAGGCATATCCAATCGGTTCCGTTGGTCACGAACACCTGACCCTGGTATATGGCAGCTACAAAAAGCTCGTCCTCTATGGTGCCGCTCACCCCCTCGAGTGCGTCGGCCAATGTGATGAAGCCAAGTCCCACCACAGAGAGCTTAAGGTTGTCACCGTCTTGGGCGAGGACAAACTTGTAGTTACCGCTGGAGTTGATGATGAAGTTGGAACCCGATTCACCTTTAGTTAAGGGTATGTCGGTGCACCAGTCGTTGTGGATTTCGTAGGTGTCGCCGTTGCCCTGGGTATCGCCACCGTACCAGTTGCCCTCGTGGTCAAGGAACTTGAAGTTGTTGTGTTCATCGATGGCGCTTACGATGCTATAGGTGCCGTCGCTATTCTTGGTCATGGGCTCGGGCTTCCACTCGTTGAAGTCTCCTGCCATGTAGTAGCCCTCGGTGGGGAAGCCCGTGACGAAGAGCATGTTGTCGCTGATGGTGAGCGTGTATTGCGATGGCAGCACGACATTGAAATTTTTCTTGTCGCTATTGGATGTGATAGCCACGTTGTTGCCGTTCGCTGTGAACGTGAAGCGCGGGTTGTCGCCACCCATGTTGGCGCCTATCCAGTTGCCATTGCGGTCCTTGATAAGGAACTCGCCGCAGAACTCTTTGGTGAGCGTGATGGCACCATCGCGCTTGACGAAGGGCTCCATGTTGTTCTCGTCCCAGTCGTTGAAATCGCCTATGAGGTAATAGCCGGGTGCGGCATCGAACTCGCCCTCGATATTGAGGTTCATGAAGTTGGGCGAAACGGTGAACGAGAAGACCCCGTCACGGTCAAAGTATATGTCCTTGTTGTTCAGATTCAGGGCGATGTTGCCCAACGTCTGCTCGGTCACCCAGAACATATTGCCGTCGGCGGCAGCGCCGTACCAAGTGTCGGCCACGCTGCTCAGACTGCTGCGCTTCACCACTTGGAAACGATAGCCGGCGGGGATGCTGGTCTCGCCGAGGACGTAGTTGCCCGTGGCTTCGTCTTTCACGAGCTGGAAGTTGAGCTCGTTACCCTCCCATTGGTCGTTGGTGGCACCGATGAGCCATGCGCTGATGGTCTCGACGGGCCACCCGCTCACGGTGAGTTCGCCGTTGACAATGGTGAGCGTGTATTCGCTTTCGTCCTTGACGTAGATGTTCTTCTTGTTTGCTGCCTGCAGGTCAGAGAAGAGCATCACGCTGGGCCAGTCCTCATGCAGCCAGTAGTGTTCCTCGTCGGTCGCGCCGCCCAACTCGTTGCCATATTCGTCCACAATGAGGAACTCGCCGCTGAAGGTGTGGGTGAGCGTCGAAACTCCATCCTGGTTGGTGAATGGCACCTTGTTTTCGCGGTCCCAATTGTTGAAGTCGCCAATCAGGAAGAACTCGGTCGCAGGTGCATAGATGCCGTAGATTTTCGCCTCGCTGAAGTCGGGCGCCACCGAGATGGTAAACTTGCCGTTGTCAGTGAACTTGAAGTCGTCGCCCAGCATGGGCATCAGGTCGTAGTCGCCACCGCCATCGGGAATTTCAATGAGGCCGGTGCCTGTCGTGCCGCCATACCACACGTCATCGACGCTGCTCAGGCTGCTATGCTTGAGCACCTGGCAGTCGAAACCGGCGGGAATGGGTATGTTGGCCGCAGTGTAGAAACCCGTATTCTCGTCTTGCGTGAGTGGGATGACAGTGGCGTTGCTCATGTCCCAGCCCGGCTTGGTAGAGCCGACGAGGCTGGCAGTCACGACTTCCACGGGCCAATTACTCACTGTGAGCACGTTGTCGTCGGTAACGACGAAAGAGTAGCTGCCCTCGTTGGCCAGATATAGGTTTTTCTTGCCCTGGGCATCGGTAGCGAGGTTCACGGTGGGATTATCCTCGGCAATCGTGTAGTAATCCGTATTGGTGGCGGCGCCATAGTAGTTATAGTTCTCGTCCACAATCAGGAACTGGCCGCTCATGGTCTTGCCTTCGAGGTCCGGGTCAATGTCGAGTGTGAATTCGCCCACCCATGCTATGAATTGAGTCTCGCCCCAGTTGTTGAATTCGCCTGTGAGGAAGCGGGCTTCCTCAAAAGTCCCTTCGAAACCGAACTGGATGATGTCAATGTCGTCATAACTCAAGGTGAAAGAGAACGTACCAGTGTGGCCGATGCGGAAATTCTTGATGTCTCGACCGATGTCGCATGTCACAACCGTACCCGGTGCCACGCTTTTGAGCAATGGCTCGTCATCGTTGGCGCAACCATACCACTCGTCATATTCATCGCCATTGAAGTTGATGTGCAGCTTCAGCTGGAATTCCGTGCCGCCGTAAACCGTGTAGTCGTTGAGCCGCCACACGTCGTCGCTGCCTTTGACGAAGTCTTCGGTCATTTCGTTCCCGTAGGCGTCGGTGCCACAGAAAGTGATGTCGGTGACCGCCGGGGCCAGCGATTTGGCAGCGGCCGCCATGCCGATGGTCGCAATGGCCATCAGCAGCAATAGTTTGCGAAATTTCCTAATCATATCCGTATAAGAGTTTTATTTGACCCGTTGGCGGAATCAAACGAGCGCGTTCTTGATTCTGCCGATGGCTCTGTTATTAATTGAGCTTAAACAATGCTCGACAGTAAAGGCGTCCACTTTACTGATGTTCAGAGTGAACAAACCGACATGCTGCTTAGCGAAATTGTGTGTGATGTTGAACTGGTCGGAGCACTGCGAGAAATGATCAATGTTCATCAGTAGTCTGATACCAGTCGCAATCGTTCATTGCATCGTCGTAGTCACTTTTGATTGTTTTGTTTTCTTCCGCAAAGATAAGCAAATTATTTTGAAGTGGAGTTGTTTGATTGTAGTTTTTTGTCTTTTTCAGCGAAGGTGAACGGAGATCACCCTGTTACCACCGCCCATCGATGGCGATGCAGCGTGGCTTGCCACCGGCAAAGACATTGCTGCGCACAGCTTTGCCTTGCCCTGCTCCCATGCGGTCGCTGAAACGCATCGTCGTTGAACTCCTCCTCGGGTCGCTGCGCTCCGAAACGCATCGTCATTGCACTCCTCCTCGGGTCGCTGCGCTCTGAAAAGTCGCTGTCGCTCCGAAACGCATCGTCGTTGCACTCCTCCTCGAGGTCGCTGCGCTCCGAAATGATCGAGCGGAATCAGCCGCTCGAACAGCCCACGAACTCACCCTTGATTGGCACAAGCCCAATCACCAAGAAACACACTCACACGGCACGCACGGCGCGGACTACGCTCCCTGCACAAAAAGTTCGGCACTTGATTGTCGGCAGTACATGGTGCTTGACGCTCGCAAGTCTCGGCTTGCGCTGAGACCACCTCACTGTGTCCTGATTTTCCTCTTGACCCTCACACTTCGAACTTCATTCGCTCACAGGACGCAAGGCACAACAGGCTGACCTCGTGCTTGCAGGGACACCCCAAGACTGCGCTTATGGGGTGTCCTTGCAAGCGGCAGCCTTCACACGCAAGCCAACCTCCGCTGCGCTGCGGTTGTTTGCGTTATGTGCTTCGCGCCTTACCGCTCATCAATCGTGGCGGCCGGTTGGACTGTTCGGCGGTTCGTCGCGCTGAAGAAAGACTCGTCACTATAAAGCAAGCCCAAGACGATTACCAAAGGCTGATGAATAACAAAAGTCCAAAAAACAAGCGCAGGTAGAGAAATATTCTCTATATTTGCAGCCCGTATCAACATAGTAATTCCAAAACGCGACTATGAAAGAAGAATGTTTGATTTGTAAGGCTCCGCTTGAATATCTGGAAACCGACGAACTCATGGAGTGCGCTATATGCCACAAAAAGGAGAACAGCAAAACCAGGTGTGTCAAAGGCCATTATGTGTGCAACGAATGTCACACGAAAGGCATGGATTCCATTATCGGCCTTTGCATGGCGGAATCGTCACGCAACCCGATTGAAATCATCAATAAGATGATGGCCATGCCTTTTTGCCACATGCACGGTCCCGAGCATCATGTGATGGTGGGGTGCGCCTTGTTGACGGCATACAAGAACGCAGGTGGGGAGATTGACTTGCAAGCCGCACTGACCGAGATGATGAATCGAGGAAAGAGCGTCCCGGGCGGTGCTTGCGGTTTTTGGGGCGCATGTGGTGCAGGCATCAGTTCGGGAATGTTCATTTCAATCATTTCCAAGTCAACGCCTTTAGCGCAAGAGCCTTTCGCATTGTCACATAAGATGACCGCAAAATCTTTGTCGGATATAGGAGCTATCGGTGGGCCACGCTGCTGCAAGCGTGACTCGTACCTTTCCATTCTTGCCGCCATTGATTTTGTGAGAGAAAACTTCGGTGTGGAAATGGAGAGGCCGGAGATTGTCTGCAACTATTCAAGCAAGAACAATCAGTGCATCGGCAAGCGGTGCCCTTTCTCCAAAGCGAACCATTAGACGGCAACGTCTTTTAAGAGCCAAAGCGGATGGTTTGCTTAAGCAGTAAATTAACCGCTTTTGTCGTGTGTGGCAGAGGTCTATAAACAATAAGCAATGACTATAAACCACGCCGTAAGGCATATTGATATGTCTATATCAATTACAATAGACGGAGCGCAGGATGACTACCAAAGGCTGATGTATAACAAATCACCCAAAAACAAGCGCAGATATCGGGAAAATGCCTACCTTTGTGGTATCATTAGAACGATAAATAGGAATTTATGGAAATCAATAATAGACCCAACCCCAATGAGGCTTTTCCGAATCC
>CAMKGM010000105.1 GCA_946412245.1 uncultured Bacteroidales bacterium | reverse complement strand
CGTCATTTGCACATGAGAGAGTATTAATCTGTAAACTTTTTTCAGGACGCTACACATAGAATAATTCGTCTACATTCGCCTAATTAGCCAAATTCGTATTGAAATAATTTCCGGCGTAAGCCAGCTTTTTGAAAAAACCAGCCACTTATGTCCTTCCGTCTGACAGCTGACATTTGGGCATCTGACTGCAGGCAGCGACTCTCAAGTCTTAGAAATTTTGCCCCAAATTGTACCTAATTAATAGTTTTTTTCTAAATTTGCAATATATATAATAATGTGTAAAGATTATGGAAAACGAGAAAGAAAAATGGATTGCCACGCGCACCGACATAATCACTCAGTACTATGACGTCCCTGCCGACGAGCAGCCACGCGTCGATGCTCTGGTGGCCCGAATGCGTCAAGTAGCCGAGGCAGCCCCTGACCAAGGCACCTATGAGATGCAGCTCATGCAGCAGGGAATCAGCGACGAGTTTAACACCCTGATGGCCTCGCTCGCCCCACATTTCAAGCAGACTCAGCAGCCTGCAGGCATTGCCGGCGCCGACACAGGGGTTGGTAGCATGAGCGATGGCAGCGTGCTCAGCGAAATGGGCGATATGGTGAAAGACGAAGTGGTAAGCGATGTGAAACACATGGGGCGCCGTGCAGCCCGCGGAGCCGTGCGTGGCGTGCTGGGCGATCAGGTGAGCGACCTGATATTCTATGGCACCGATGCCATTCCGGGTGTTCCCGAAGCGCGCATGGGGCGCTCGCTGTGGCGCAACTTGAAGAACTCCCTGAAAAAAAACAAATAACCCCACGGTTAGGAGTAGCCTAGCCCTTCTAGCTTTTCTAGTCTTTCTAGCCCTGCTAGCCTTTCTAGAGTTTCTAGAAAATCTAGTGCTAAAATGTTGCTTTTGCAACATATTTGCGTTATCTTTGCCTAAATTATTGTTCAACCCTATAAATTGTCACAAAATTGTCGAGCATCAACAAATGGCGCATTGAAGACAGCGCCGAACTTTACAACATTCACGGATGGGGACTCAAATATTTCTCCATCAACGAGAAAGGCCACATGCAAGTGAAGCCCAAACAGTCGTGCGTGGCCGTAGACTTGATTGACGTGATGGACGAGCTACGGGCCCGCAACATCACATCGCCCATTCTGCTCCGATTCCCCGACATTCTCGATAACCGCATCGAGAAAATCTCAAGCTGCTTCAAAAAAGCCGCCAAGGAATATGAGTACAAGGCCGACAACTTTGTGATTTACCCCATCAAGGTGAACCAGATGCGCCAGGTGGTGGAGGAGATTGTGGGCCACGGCAAGAAGTTCAACATAGGCCTTGAGGCCGGCTCCAAGCCCGAACTGCACGCCGTGCTCGCCATCAACATGGCCGACATCAGTGCCAACTCGCTCATCATTTGCAATGGCTACAAGGACAAGGGCTACATTGAACTTGCCTTGCTGGCGCAGAAAATGGGCCGACGCATCTTCTTGGTGGTCGAGAAGCTCAACGAACTCAAACTCATTGCCGACATAGCCAAGCAAATGGGCGTGCGCCCCAACGTGGGCATCCGCATCAAGCTGTCGAGTAGCGGTAGCGGCAAGTGGGAGGAAAGCGGCGGCGACCGCAGCAAGTTCGGGCTGAATACCAGCGAATTGTTCACCGCGCTCGACTTCCTGAAGGAGCACAAGATGACCGACTGCCTGAAGCTCATCCACTTCCACATTGGCAGCCAAATCACCAAAATACGCCGCATCAAGAACGCCCTGCGCGAAGCGTCGCAATTCTATGTGCAGCTCACCAAGATGGGCTTCGACATCGACTTTGTGGACATAGGCGGTGGCCTGGGCGTCGACTACGACGGCTCGCGCAACAGCGCCAGCGGACACTCGATGAACTACTCCATTCAGGAATATGTGAACGATGCGGTGTACACCTTTGTCGACGCGTGCGACAAGAACGGCATGAAGCACCCCAACATCATCAACGAGAGCGGCCGTTCGCTCACGGCTCACCACAGCATCCTCGTACTCGAGGCACTCGAGACCGCCGGACTGCCTGAATGGGACGACAATAACGACAACCTCAAAGAAGACGATAACGAGCTGGTCAAGGACCTCTACGAAATCTACGATAAAATTAACATGGCGCGCCTGCTCGAGGACTGGCACGACGCGCTACAAATTCGCGAGGAAGCACTCGACCGCTTCAGCTTGGGACTCATTGACCTGCGCACCCGCGCGCTGGTGGAGAAACTCTTCTGGTCTATCGCGCGTGAGGTCAACCTCATCGCCAACGACATGAAGCACGCGCCCGAGGAACTGCGCAGCGTGTCGAAGATGTTGCCCGAAAAATACTTCTGCAACTTCTCGCTATTCCAGTCACTGCCCGACTCCTGGGCCATTGACCAAGTGTTCCCCGTTGTGCCGCTGGCACGCCTCAACGAGCGCCCCACACGCATGGCCACCATCCAGGACATCACCTGCGACAGCGATGGCAAGATTGCCAACTTCACCTCGTCGTCGGGCGTGTCGCACGCCCTGCCGGTGCATCAGCTCAAGGAGGGCGAGCACTACTACCTGGGTGTGTTCATGGTGGGTGCCTATCAGGAGATTTTGGGCGATATGCACAACCTGTTTGGCGACACCAATGCCGTGCACATCGACGTATTCAAGGATCACTACGAGATTGACCAGGTGATTGACGGTGAGACCGTGGCCGAGGTGCTCGACTATGTGCAGTTCAGCCCCAAACAGCTGGTGCGCAACGTGGAGTCGTGGGTTTCAGAGTCAATCCGCACCGGCAAGATTACCGGCGACGAGGGCAATGACTTCGTGCGGAACTTCCGCTCCGGCCTCTACGGCTACACTTACCTCGAGAAAGAATAAACGAACACTCTCAACCACGAGTTTACTCGCATCAAAGCCCTAAACCCTAAACCTCAAGTTTCTAAAGTTCAAACTTTAGAAACTTGAATAACAAAGATGAGATACTTCATCAGACTGGCCTACAACGGCGCGCCGTTCAACGGTTGGCAAATCCAACCTCACGACCCGTCGGTGCAGCAAGCGCTCGAACAAGCGCTGGCCACTGTGCTTCGCATGCCCATCGCTGTGACGGGCGCAGGACGGACTGACACGGGCGTGAACGCGCGCACCATGTACGCCCACTTCGACGTGCCGCAACCCATCACCGACACCGCAGCATTGTGCCGTAGCCTCAACGGGCTACTGGGACGAGACATCGCGGTCTACACCATTTTTCCCGTGGCCGACGATGCCCACGCGCGCTTTGATGCCACCGGACGCACCTACAAGTACTTCGCGCACACCGCCAAGTCGCCGTTCCTGTATCCGCTGAGCTGGCACTGCCACTACGACCTTGACTACCCGCTCATGAATCAAGCCGCTGAGAAGCTGCTCCACTTTACCGACTTCACCTCGTTCAGTAAGTTGCACACCGATGTGAAGACCAACAACTGCCGCGTGACCCACGCACGCTGGGAGCAGGAAGGCGAACAGTGGGTGTTCACCATCACCGCCGACCGTTTCTTGCGAAACATGGTGCGCGCCGTGGTGGGGACCCTGGTCGAGGTGGGCAGGCACCGCATCACCGTTGAGCAGTTTTGCCGCATCGTTGAGGCCAAGGACCGCTGCCAAGCCGGCAACTCCATGCCGGGCCACGCCCTGTTTCTGTGGGACATCACCTACCCCTATCCCGTGAAGTGATTCACACACCCTTTGTTTTTTGTTCCATTTTTTGCCAGTTTGTCTCTAATTTCATCATTTTAGGCGAAATTTTGTCACATTTATGGTCAAAATGTCCAATTTCTTAGACCCTACTGCCCCTCTCCGGCATTGGCACACAGTTTGCTTATTACATGGGTGAACTCGCAACAAGCGGGGTTCAAAATAAACTGAATTACTAACAACTTTTTAAAAAATAGGAGATTAAAATTATGTTACTCGCAAGAAGAAATCAAAACTGGTTACCTGATGTGTTCAACACACTTTTTGACACTGACATTATGCCAAAATTCAACGCTACGGCTCCGGCCATTAACGTGATTGAGAAAGAAAATGAATATGACGTGGAGCTTGCGGCTCCCGGTATGACCAAGGACGACTTCAAGGTGACACTCGACGAAGAGGATAACCTGGTGGTAGCCCTTGAGAAGAAAGAGGAAACGACCGATGAGAACAAGGAAACAGGACACTACCTGCGCCGTGAATTCTCTTACACGAAATTCCACCAGACGCTGCTGTTGCCTGACGATGTAGACCGCGAAAAGATTGGTGCATCGGTCGAGAATGGCGTGCTAACCGTTGTGCTTCCCAAGAAATCGACTCAAGAGCTCAAAAAGGAAGCTAAGGTTATTGAAATCGCCTAACGACACACCACGGTTGCCTTACGGCAACCTCGCATGAGCCTGACACCCTCAGGATAGAGCTACATCTATAGAGTGTTCCTCGAACCACGAAGTGCCCAGGCCCGCTGAAAAGACAAGGGGGAGCGACCACACGGCCGCTCTCTCTCTATGTCTTCACCAGCTAACGGGCTGAGGGTCAATCTTTACCCAAAATCATATTAATGAGAGCAGTAACATCATTAACATTCAACTGGCCATCGCCGTTCACGTCGGCTTGCGAAGTCGACATTTTAGACTGCAAGTGACCCAATATCAAGTTAATGAGCGAAGTCACGTCACTCACATTGATCTCACCGTCGCCGTTCAGGTCGCCGGTTGATGGATTGCGCACAATGATGACGCAAGTTGTCGGGTCGGCCATCAACACGCTCCATTACTTCTTTTGACAAGTCTTTTCAGCGTTGCTCCGCCGCCACAACCGATGTCAAGCATCGTCCAGCCGTCATGAAAATTGACAAGTCCAAGGCCCCAGTTCGTCAGCGGCGCATGACCGATATTCATGAACCGCAGCATCACTCGCCCCATCCTACCTTGCGGATTGGCGCAATTCGTGAAGAATTTTGTTAACAGTCCCATTTTCAATGTGATTTTTTATTATTCTACCGCAAAAGTACGGCAGTTTGACAGTCACGGCAATATCCAAAAATTGGGATTTTCGCTTCAGCCTTGACCAAAATAAGGTGTGAACATATTGCGACCGACCCCAGAAACCCGCCTTTTGCTTCAAGCTATAGCCAAAGAAACGCCTTAACGAGCGACTCGACGAGCATAATATTACCACAGGGCGATGAAGAACTAGCGTAAGAAGGGAAAAAATGCCTACCTTTGCATAAACGAATGACTTTATCAAAAGTCTAATATGTAAAGAGACGTTTATGAGCAACTATCCACATACAACAGGCGTTAGGCTACTAATGATACCGGTAGCAATCACTATTGGCATTATAGTCGGTTTGCTTGTGAAGTGGGATGCAGGATTGCTGGCAGGTGTTGCCACAATAATTCTGGCTCCAGTTTTGTTCATAATTTTCTCAAAAAGATTGCGCAAGCCTCTCATGGATGAGGAAGCAGAAAGAAAAGAATCGAAAGAAGTCAATAAGTATGAGCGCAAGAAGAAAATCAATGAACTAATTGACGGTGATGGCATGGATTTGTTCCTATGAATTGACAATATGAGAATAAAAGTATTTCTTCATATTATCTTTATGATGGTTGTCTTGGTCAGTTGCGCTGATGACTTTGACGAAGAAAACTACGTGCCACTTCATTTGGAAACTACTCTTAAAGATTATTGGCATACTACCATAGGTTATGCCTATACCGGTGGCACTGTTAAAGACAAACATTACGATATGATTGGCAATGTCTTTACAGATGGGAAAGTCTTAGACAAGAATTATGACAGAGCCGGCACCATCATTAAACAAACCGAAACGACATATAAAGTCGAAGACAGCCATTATAATATCGTAG
>CAMKGM010000104.1 GCA_946412245.1 uncultured Bacteroidales bacterium | reverse complement strand
TTCTACAACGCCGGCTCGGCCACCAACTTCAGCAACCATGCCTACAAGATGGGCCCCATGCACTACGGCATGCTCGAGCGCGGCAGCAAAACCGCCAGCGGAGCCTATCTGCTCATGCCTGCCAACATTGGCGCATTCTCGGTGCTGTTCGGCAAACTGATGTACCACCCCGACACGCGCGACCTGCCCTTCTCCTATCTGTTCCCGCACAACGACACAATGTATCTCGTGCCCGGACGCAACTTCGCCACCGTGGGCCTGTACCGTGACATCCGCAAGTGGCCGCAACGCGACAAGCGCAAGGGCGGCGAGCGCAAGAGTTGCGTTAACTTCGACTGGCTCAGCCCCTTCACCATCAGCGAGGTGCTGCGCGGCAAGAAGATTTTGGAGCGTCTGCGCGAGGCTTCGGGCGACAAAGTGAGTACCTATAACTACCACGAATATGTCATCAAAGCGCCCTTGTTGCGCAAGGGTATTGAGTACTACGACCTGGCACTGCGCATCTACATGGGTGCCGTGCTCAAGCGCCATAGCCTCACGCTGCCCATCACCCGCGAAGGCGAGGGCAACTGGATTGACCTTTCGGGACTGCTCATGCCTGAAGTGGCCGAGCAACGCATCATTGATGACATCATCAGCGGCGAACTCAACTCGGTCTACGACATCAACGGCCGTTTCCGCTCCATTCACAACAACTACAATGAGTTGCGCTGGAGTTGGAGCTATCAGATGATTCTCGATTACTATGGCATTGACCAACTCACCGAGGCCGATGCCGAGCGCATTCGCAACGACTACGTTGAGGCGCGCCGCAAGTGGATTGCGCTCATCAAGCAAGATGCCGAGAAGGAGTATGCACTGGGCGATGTGGACCCCGCTGTGTTCAACGACTTCGTCGACAAACTCGATCACGAAATCGACTTCGAGAACCAGCGCCTCTACATGTAACCCCCCTGGTTTCAAGGCTCAAACAAATCGTCCAGCGTCACTTGTTGCTGGATCAATCCGCTGTACATGTTGCGTTTTACCCCATAGGTGGTAATCATCGTAGGAACAACTGCTTTGCGCGTTCCCGTCACTGTTTTAAATGCTGAAATCTTGTTCCTCAAGTTTTGAGCATAGTCTTTATTGATGATGAAGTCTGTACCCACAAATTTAATCTCGCATAAATTTATGGCTTTGTCTCGTCGGTCTATAAGTAAGTCAATTTGTGCACCAGCTACGTCATCTTCTTGAAGATCGCGTGCAGCAACAAACCAACTTGACTGCTGGGACAGCACCGAACCTATTCCTAAGGCACGCTTAACTTGCTCAATATGACCTTTAACAAGCTGTTCAAAACTATATCCGGCCCAAGCATTTTTCACGGGATTGTCGAGAAGATGAGTCCAAAAATGCTCGTCTTGCCCATAATTGTCTTTAATGAACCTCAAATAAAACAAAGTATAAAAGTCTGCCAATTGGAACGTCTGCTTTTTCTTCTTATTACCATAATAAAGGTTCATGCTCACAAACCCGCATTTCACCAAATCCTTCAGCGCATTAGAAATGGAACCATTGTTAGGCAGTTTCGACACCGCTATAATCTCATCTCTTGAAAGCCCCACTCTTTTGCTTGCCAAAGCCTCAACAATGCGAAGGTACAACTCAGAATTAGCAAACAGTGTTTCATATAGGTTATCAAATTCATCCCACAGTTTACCATTGCTTTTGAAAAAGCAATTATCAATGTTATCGGCAAATGTCCGTCCCGGCTCAAGCTGCTTAAGATAATATGGTATTCCTCCCATCATCATATAAACCTGAGCAATATCATATCGCTCCATCAAAACGCCCTGCTTTTGCAGGTATTCCTCTGATTCGGCCAATGTGAATGGCTTGAGAAACATTTTACTGCCTGCACGATTATACAGGCCACCTTTCTGTTTAAAGAGTTTGTTAATAATCCAATTGGTCGCACTACCGCAAATAATGAGCAACAAATCATCTTGCGCACTGCCCCAGCCATTCCAGAACCATTCAAAGGCTTTGAGGAACTGCCCGCCCTTCGTGTCTAACCAAGGCAACTCATCAATAAAGACCACTTGCTTCGCACCTGTTCTATTTTGAACCAGGAAGCTCTTGAGTTGGTTGAAAGCCTCCATCCAACTGCTGGGAATCGTCCAAGAATCGCTACTCGAGTATTCGCGCAAAGCAAGCGCAAAGTTGGTCAATTGTTCTTTGAGCTTGGCCTTGTGTAACCCTGTCAACTTGAATGCGAACCCAGCATCTGCAAACACCTGATTAACAAGATATGTTTTTCCCACACGGCGACGTCCATAGACAACCACCATTTCGGCCTCATCCGACCCATATAGCCTCATCAGCTCTCTTTGCTCTTGATTTCTGCCTATAATTTTTGCCATAACTTTATCATTTTGTGGCAAAATTAATGATTTCCTCTGAATTATCCAAGAGATGGTAGTCTAAATCTCACTTTTTTATCCACATTTAGACCACTTTCAATTATCGTCAAAATCACAATATCATCTATTTATTTATCAGTGATTTACAAACAGTATTTCACACAAATCAAAATCGATGGTAGTCTAAATCGCACTTTTTTTCCCACATTTAGACTACCATCTACCCGTTAAATTGACCGCGAAAATAGAAAAAAATCCTTTCGCGGGTAAATAAGCACCCTATTATCGCCCGCGAAACCACAAAATCACCCGTTCACGGGTAAATAAGCACACTGACATGACTTCATTTATTGAAAATAGTGTTCTGAATAAAATGTAAAAATGAATATAGGTCTGCTGAAATCTTCTTCGTAATCTTTACTATATCGGTCCCAACTCATCTCATGACCAATTGAACAAGTCATGCAACAACTATCTTTCTTGTAAATAACGCCATAAGTATCATCCATTTTTTTCAACGAAAAACCTCCATTTAAAAGTGACTGGAGAAATCCAGTGGCATCTATATCGTTATAGAAACAAACATCTACCGAAACCAAGGTACCATCTTCAGAGGCGATACAAGTTGAAATGGAATGTGCTTGGTTTTTCTCTGCCACGAAATGCCTGTCTTGACCTTTGTTTATTTGCATTCTGCCGCCTTTCACAAATTCTTCGCCAAGAGTATCTGAATAATAGTTTTGACCATAATCAACATAAGAATAACCTTGCTGTTTCATATATGTTGCCACTTGGCTATCCTTACCACTATTATAATAAGAGTAGATTTTTTTGACCACATTGAATATTTCCATACCCAATGTTTCTGTTGATGACGTTGATTCTTGCCTTAGTGCTTCTTCTCGTGACGAAACACTTGCTTCTGGTCTCGGTTCTAATTGCTCGCTTTTAAACCTTTGAGCTTTAGCCTTTCCACATCCTGATAGAGAAATGGAAACAGCTATTAAAACCACTGCATTAATGACATTAATAATTCTCATTTCGTTTAATATTTTAATTTTTTAAATTCATTTTGCATAAATGACCCATTTTTAGTTATCTAGTTCTTTCGCAAACAAGTGGATCCAAAAACCGTAAAGAACAACACGAGCGGCAACCAACCCCAAACCTAATATTCCATAAATCAACTCATCGTTCGCAGTTGACATATTTACTTCTTCGGTCATACCCACCACAAAACTTGCAAATATAACAACCGCTATCACAATATTACAATAAATCAATGATTTAGCAAACAAGCGCAATCGGCTAACGTTTGAGGCAAGAATTTTGTTTCCAATTATACATGACACAACTACAACACCCACTTCTGCTAACATCCACAATAACGCCATGCCATCATTATAGTTACTAAAAATTTGAAAGAAACAAGCAACTGCTATAACTATAGTCAGAGCGTTGACAAGTGCTCGAATAGAATATTTCTTTAAAATTGTCCCCAAAGCTAAAGGTAATAACACTTCAACACATCCCACCAAGCCAAAGATCCAACCAGGCACATATTCTCCATCATAATCATCCACATTGACGAGGGATGCTATATAACTTATTATCAGGAGGCAACACACAGCTATAAGAAGCGTCTTATTCAACCAAAAAGGTTTAGTGGAATTATTATCCGCGAACATCGTTGAAGTTTGCTGCTGATTCTGTCTCAAAAACAACAGCGCAAGTTCAGGAATTTCGCTGGCGCGCTGCCAGGCAGCCATACCATCTCGCCAAACCATTGTTAACGGTGTCAAACCATTTGCCAACAACTCATTTTCACCAATTGGGCCCAATTGTTGCCCGTTCACCAACATATAATAAAAAGTCTGTGGATGGACTCTCAGGGGTTGAACAACCTGAGACTGCACTACCCTAGGCCGCACTGGCTGAGGTTGTTCAGATTTAATCCACGACATACAATAGCGACACTTCCGTGCATTGTCGTCAATCATCTCGCCACAATAAGGACAATTCATTTTCTTTCTGAATTATTATTAATTATAATGTTTAATTCTCTCTTCAATCTAGTAAATTCTATAATTTACTGGCCTATCCTCTTACTCATCATCTTCATCTCTTTCATTACAACCAAATTTGCTAATTAGAGCGCCAACAGCGGCAAATATTATGGGTGAAACAGGAATTCCAGTAAGGTCATAAATACCCAATATCCCAAGCACAAAATCCAATATGGATAATATGTAGAAAGCTAGACTTACATAAAAACAAACAGTTTTTCTAATTGAATGAACTTCTACGCCTTCATCTTCGCCATCGCTTGCCCCTGTCTCTTCTGGGAGCATTGGTTGCAACTCGGGCACATCCCGCGCTGGCAACCAGTCGGTAAATCCCTCCTTCCAAACCATTGTTGACGATGTCACCTCATAACTCTGCAATTCACTCATGCCAATAGGTCCTACCTGCTCATCGTTAATGAACAAGTAACAACTCGGTTCTTGAGCCGTCGTTAAGGGCTGAACTTCTTGAGATTGAACAATCTGAGGCTGAAATAGTGGTGGCTGAATAACCTGAACTGTATTGGGACAAGTTGTCATAGGCTCCACAGCTTGAGCCAGAACAACCTCCGGCTGCTCAGGCTTAATCCACGACATGCAATAGCGGCACTTCCGTGCATTGTCATCTATCATCTCGCCGCAATAAGGACATTTCATCTTCCTTCTATTTTTTGGATTACAAACAATGATAAACTCAGCCTTCAACTAAATAAGACCACTCATTTAGAATATCATTAATGCTCATACTATGGCTCAACTCTTTCATTTCACTTTGTCCATTACCTTTATCAGTAATAACACATATCACATAAATTTCATCTTCAATACTATATAAAACAAAAAATCGATTAATACCTGAATCACTTTCTTTCTTAACCTTTTTAACATTGACATAACTTGCCAATTCTTTTTTAAAATCATCTATCGGTCCAATGATTTTGCATACATTCTCTGTAAACAAATCAGGGTTAGACTTTGCTTTTTGCCCACACTTCCCTTGCAAAATAATTTTTTTTAAGACATCAAATAGGAACTTGTCATCTTTACAATGACATATACCAACACCTTTAGTCACATCCTTTGCAATAGAAAAATAAGAATTCTGATTCTCATTGGGATTGGGGAAAAGTGATTCAAATCGTTTTTGCAAATATGGCTCTTTATAATCTTTAAAATACGAAGAGTGATCATCATTAAATAAATACCATTGAGCTGTACCTCGTTTTTCGGCAAAATACACTTTCCAATATTCAATGAGTTTATTCTCTTTATTGCAAGATGTAAACACAATCATAGATGATGCACAAAACAGCAACATCAAAAACATTTTCTTTACTTTCATAGTTTATAGTTTTTATTTTGTTAGTAATTGATGCAAAAGTAGTTGCGAGGTCGGCCATATTGCAGCAGAGGTTGCATTTTTTCACACCCGATATTTGGGCCTATTGGTCATTTTGCGTGGTAAAATCTTTGAAAACGCCCATCAACAC
>CAMKGM010000103.1 GCA_946412245.1 uncultured Bacteroidales bacterium | reverse complement strand
CAAGTTCACCTCGCAAAAGACACGCTGAGAAGGAAAATATTCGTACCTTTGCAGCATAATTAGAACGATAAATCGGAATTTAGTGATATGATTACCGTTAAAAATACGAAATGTAGGACACTATGAAAAAAATATTTCTTGTCTTTTTGATTGTTGTGGCAATTTTCGGAAGCATCGGATATTATCTTTGGACTAACGATATTATCTATTTTAGTGGTAAAGACGTTGATGGCATTTATGTTGAAGAAGAATTAAGGATTGCGACCGATGACTACCATGGAATCAGTTATTGTAAGTTGCTCAAGAAAGCTATTGATGGAAATCAAGAGGACATCAAAAAAATAATGCAATTGGATTTCAGCGGCGCAGGAGCAGCCGGTTATGATCATGGAGATGTCCTTGTGAAATTAATAGACCGTCTTGGGGAAGAGACAATCATATCTTCTTTGGGAAGCCAATTGACCAAGGATGAAAAAAGAGAAATAGAAGCAAATATCGTAGTTGGATTAGAATATGGCAGCAATCCTCATCAAGGACAGAATCTTGAGAGAGTATTCCCTCTTTTTTATGAATATCTTATAAAAGATAGATAGATGCTTAATTCCAATTTAGCGAATAGAAAAGCGAGGCCGTTGGCTTCGCTTTTTTAGTGATTTCGCCCGAAATTTTTATTGAGTGCGTTGCTCAAAATGCCTGTGAAAGTCTTGCCGATGTTATCCTCATAGAACTCCTTGATTCGCATTACCGAAGCGTAATACTTGCGCGAGAACCAACGGCGGCGTTTGCGCTTTTTTGCACGGCCGAGATCGCCGGAGTTGCCACGAGGCGTTTCTCTGCCGGTGCCGTAGTCCTGCCACAAGCCGTATTCGAGAAAGGCTTGTGAGAGCCCAACCTCGAAAAAGCGACCGTCGGCACGCACCGGGAACGCCTTTGGCGATGCCAGCAGTGCGCCGGTGTCGATGACACCAAGCAGCGTGATTTGCTCCTGCCAAATCTTCAGCATGGTGTCATTGAAGCCGTTGACGAACTTATGTCGCTGTTCAAGGGCTTGTTGCTCGGTGATGTTATTCCCACTCGTCAGCATTGTATCTCAAATCGGTATAGACATCGACGGCGATCTGAAAGAAAGCGCAGGCGCAGCCCGAGAAAAAATATCGGTCAATCTCGTTGAACGATATTCTCGGGTCGAGGTAGATGCACTGCTGCTCCAGTTTGGTTTTCTCCAAAATGAGCAGCGACATGAACTGGCGGAACAGCTCTCGCATGGTGTCCATGCAGGTGTTGCGAGCCTTCATGTCATCAATCTTGTGGCGCATCGCCATGAACACTGTTTTCACACGGCGCGTGCGCGGTGTGTTGTTCAGTTCGGTGAAGCCGTTGGCGATGTCGCTCACGCAGACAAATGCCTGCGACTGCTGCATATTGTCAAGCGCCTCCTCGAACCCGTCCAGACCGCTTACCCGGCAAAAGATGAAGTGTTCACTTTTTGCGAGGCGGTTGGTTGCTGTGAGGTGTTCAAAAAACTCGGTCGCGTCCCAGCGACCATCGGGAAACAGATTGATCATTTCGTTGGGAATTTGACAAAGGTTTGCTTGATAGCTTGCACCGGCTTCGCCGACACGCAAGCGCAAACTTTGTCTATTTTTTTGTTGAAAAATTTCGGTTTAACTCCTCGTATTCGCGTGCTTGCGCATCCAGTTCGGTGAGTGCCCGCCAAGTGTCGAGCGAGAGCACTTCTTTCTCTTTGGTGATGTCGCCTTTGGTGAGAGCACGGATTTGAGCGTTGACTGCGCTTTGCAGCATTTCATACTGCGAACCGCCGTGCTCAATCATATTGCCGTCGGCACCGTTTGCGCCCGCGGCCGGCTGAAAGAAGTGCCTGAACACTTTGGCGAGAAAGCCTTTGAGCGAGGCGAACCAGTAGAACACACTGACGCGCTCGGCGGCAGTGAGTTTGATGCGCTTTGTGTTGTAGAGGTGTGCCGCAATTTCTTCGAGCAGTTCGTCCTGCCTGGTGGCGAGATAACCTTGATAGAGGTTATCGCAGACGATGAACGTCTCAAACGGCACGCCCTCGAAGTCCGCAGGCACGGCTCGGTGTCTGCCGATCCGTGCGATGCGGACCGGCATTGTCGGCAGCGTGTCAATCCAATCGAGCGAGGTAATGGCGGCGTTGATTTGCGGAGCAAATATGACAAATTCGTCTTTAGCGAATTTGCAGTACCAGCCTTTGCCGTAGCGGTGCATTACCTGCATACCCGACCATCTGAACAAGCAATAAGTCTTGACTTTTTGCGATGGGAAATTCAACGAGAGCAGACCGAACAAGTAACGGAGTTGCTTGTCGGTCAAAACTTCCCATCCTGTGGGAAGCTTGAGGTCGATGTTGACCACGGGTAAATCAGAAGAAGTAGCCATGTGCTTGTTTTTTATTCTCAAATATCGGTGGCTCAAATAATTTGTAGGTGGCGGAGTGGCGGAACTCGGGGAACTGGGCATCGTGCTTTCGCATGAAGTCCACGATGTCGCGCAGCGACGGCACGTTCAGGGCGTTGCCCTGCAATGCCGCCACCACGACCGAGCGCAGCCGCTCGATAACCTGGGCGTGGCTTCGCTGCGTGAGCGAGAAGTCCCACGACATTGCGAACACCTCGTCACGGAACACGGCGAGTTGTTCGGGCGACACATATTCCTCGGCGATGCGCTGCTCAATGTCGATGGCTTTAGTGCGCAAGCCCAAGTAGTTCGCCCACCGATGATCGGTGAAGCCGCAGAGGTTGGCGAGGTCGATAAAGGGAAACAGCGTGGCGGTGAACCATCGGCGAATGGTGGTGTCGTACCATTCCGTGATGCGGAACAGGTACGCCACCAGCTGCTCGATGCAGTCGTCCCGGCTGGCTTCGAGCGAGGCAATCAGGCGTGCCACCCGGTCACGGCTCGCCGGTGCCACGTTCTGGTTGCTCACAATGCCGAACCCGTTTGGCGTGAGCACCAGGTCGAGGCTCGGCACGGCACGCATCATGGCCTCATGCGCCACGACACACGCTGCGGTGATGCGCACCGGCTCGTCCTCATCGAGCGTGAGGAAGGTGTCAGCGAAGTCGTCGCCTACGAACTGCGAGAACAGCCACCGCTCAGCGGTCTGGAGCCACGGCAGCACGCGGTCGAAAAAAGGCGTTTCGCCTCTCGCCGTGGCGAAAGCGTTGGGCAGGTACCTGCGCAACTGCTCGTCATTTGTTATCAGTCTTGTTGCCATTGTTATCGGGATTGATGGTTACACTTTTTGCATCCATGTGCTCGTCGAGTGTTGTGAGTTGTATGAACGGCACATCGACTTTGCAGCCCTGCCAGCCGTTGAAGCGTATGATCATTTGATGGATGGTGAAAAGCAGGTCGTGATACGGCTTTTGCAGGGCCTGGGCGATGGTGTAAAGCTCGCGCTTGTCGCTGCCGCTGTTGTTGGTCTGCGTCTTGCCCGGCACAGAACCTACGAGGTTCGAGTGTACGCGCATGGTGAAGCAGACCATGTTCACGGCCTCCTGAATGTCGGTGCTCCAGTCACCGCCCTCTTTGGTGTCGGAGTCAATCTTGTTGATGACGACCTCGTGCTGCACCTCGCCTGTGGGAGCCACATAGAATGTGGAGAACCACACCTTGCCAGCGTTCTCAACGCCGGTGAGGAAGTCGAGGATCTGCTGCTTCTCACGCACGATGCGTTTCTGCTGCTGGTGGCGGTCGGTGATGCCCTCGGCCTTGAAAATCGAATCCCAATATTTGTTGGAGATTTCGATTTGGTACTTGATGGGAGCGTTGTTCTTCAGTTTGGCCTCTTTCGCCATGCCGATGAGCTGCTTGATGTTGTACCACTTGCCGCGGAACAGCGAGCCGTAGTACGGAATCGGGTAATACGTGCTGTCGGGTGTGGGAACACGTGTCAGCACGGCGAACTTGCGAGACTTGGTGCGGACTCGTTTCCGCCCGTCATCGCCGGGGATGCGCCCGAGACGAATGGCGAGGTCGCGCCACGGCGTGTTGATGTCGAGCAAGTCGATTACCTCGATGTCCTCAGGGCGTGCTACGGACTGGCGCCAGTTGGCATAAAGGATTGAGCGGATTGCGCCGTCTTTGTCCGCAGGGGAAAGTCGGCAGTAGCAAGCCTCCTTGCGGAGCAAGCGCACAATCCTCGTGCCCTCGGTGTTCAGTATGATCACCGAGACACAAAAGGCGAAGTGCTTGAAGTCCTGGCACACTCCGAGGAAATAACTGGGCAGCGCGTTGTCGAGCAGGAAGTCCTCGACCTGCTGCTTGACCGTAGCGGTGCACGCCTCGGTGTCGTACTTCAAGCCGCTGCCGTAGCACACTTCGGCGTTGAACTGCTGGCAAGTGGAAAGCGTCTCATCGTCCTCAATCAGTTTGAGGATATTATAGGGCATCATGTTGTCGCCGCCCCAGGGCATATAGGACAGCGACTTGTCGATGATGGTTGGCACCATATCGACATCTTCCTTGAATACCTTGCCCGAGTCCACCTGAAACGCCGCTGAAGCGTTCAAGTTGGGGATTGTTTCTACACTATTAAAATTTAACTCCATAATTCTGCGTTTTTCTCACTGCAAAATTATGGAGTTGTGCTTGGTCTGTAAAAGACAGAGAATATATCACGAGGATTTCTTCATTTCACTTGCAATCCAGATAACCCATTCATCAATATTGTCGGTTAGTTTTGTTGGATATGGCAACGCTATACGTATGTCGGGGGCGATACCAGCCGTTCCTAAATTTTTCCCTTGAAAATAAGAAAG
Source organism: uncultured Bacteroidales bacterium (assembly GCA_946412245.1). Taxonomy (GTDB): domain Bacteria; phylum Bacteroidota; class Bacteroidia; order Bacteroidales; family Muribaculaceae; genus Sodaliphilus. Next base: position 1,360 of record CAMKGM010000103.1, on the reverse strand, counting down.
ATTTCCGCAGGTCGGATAATAGAACCATATTTTACTATTTGGAAGCATTGCACCCAATTGGTTACCTGTTTCATTCGCCCCCCAAGTATTATCTTTACCATATATCTTTGTTCGTTCCGGATTGCAATAACGCTTTACAACTGTCACCAAAGTTTCTGCCGAACTTCCGGTTGATTTGTCAACAATAATAGCGGCTCGATGCGGAAGTTCAGAGTGTGGCATCTCTTCCTCCTCTTCATCATCCTCATTTGTTGGCACAAACTCATCGCTCGTGGTTTCACATTTGGTGATGAACGATGTAAGCCACTCGTTGTCGGGATGGTTCGTTTGCTGGCGTTTGAAAAAATCAAGATTTGTCTTTGTGTTTCTGAACCAAATCGTATCTGGACTCACATTTTCCTTGTCAATCAATAATGGCACTACGGGCATCCATATTTCGTCGCTTCCCCCAGTGTTGCCTCTCACGTCAATTATCAGATTGTCACAGCCTGAGTTGAGATATTGTTCTACGGCTTTGGCTACCCACTCAAACGTAGGGTCTTTTCCTTCGCACGAGGGTACACGGATTAACCAAGTATTTGTGTCAACCATACAAGAAACGGCTTTTGGAGCATACTCGAACAATTCGCGATAGCGAATGTGACTTTTGGGAAAATACACGTCCCAAAACATGGGGATGTCAACATGGTAGTGACCGTCAAACTTATCAAAGAACCAAAACGCATATTCACAAGCCGCTTGCTCAATCCCTATTTTCCCTTTCTTAAGTTTGCTCCGAATGGCAGACTTCATGCGTTTATATTCCTTGTTAAACCCATTATTGATAATATGTGGATAAGCCACATAATTTTCTTCCGTTGTTGACACAAGAAAATCAAAGTCTGCTACATTGATTTTTACGCTATCAGTTGGGTAGCCCAAAAGACTTTGACAAGTAAATACTATAAATAGTAATGTGATTAGATGTTTCATAATCTTGAATATTTTCTGCGCTGCAAAAATACAACTCATATATTATATAAACGTACACTATAGGGTGAATGTTGCATTTTGAGCCAAAAATAATTATAAGAACACTTCCATATCATTAATCATGAACACGCAAACATCCCTCAACTGTCGGATTTGACCGCTGTTGAGCAGTTTGATTTGCCGTGTTCCCTTATAGAAATTGTATCGCAATGGGATGCAATTTTTCCACTCCTGGATCTCTCCCGATTTCGTCCACAGTTTGAGGTCCACGGGGTCGCCGGCCTTAAGCATCTTGCGTAGCGTGGATATATGTATTGATTGTGCCATCAGTTATAGGTGGGGTTATAGGGTGAAGTGAAAATCCTGTCGTGGTCCACGGAGAGGTAAT
>CAMKGM010000102.1 GCA_946412245.1 uncultured Bacteroidales bacterium | reverse complement strand
TGGGCAACTTTATATTAATTTTTAACCATCCCAAAATTTTAATGGGACACTAGTGTATTCAACCAATATGTTAGAATATCCCTTGCCACGTTCTTCCTCCTTTATAAAGATATTACAAAGTATCCTTTGCTTCGAAGTACAAAATCTATAACGACCTCCACCTCTGACCACAGTACCATAACCAACCAAATGATCATCAATGGCAAGATATACGAGATAGTAGCCACCCCGAAGAAAATCGAGCGTTTCTCTGACTGTCCGTGAGAAAAGCCGCTCATAGTATGCCATTGGCTTATAAAAATATCGGAATAGTGTGGGACGAAACTTGTAGAAGTCAACGTCACCTGTGCTCTTTATGTATTGTAGTCTCTTGTCTGTAATCATACGGCCGTGTAAAAATCTTTCAGCCCATCACGATACTCCTGCAAAATGGCCTTTGTGTCATCGAACTTAATGATCAGATTTCTGCCTTTCTCGTCAGTGACACTAAGTAGACGGTTGATTTCTGTTATCTTTTGGCACATTTCATCAGCATCTTTAGCATAGACGCCAAGCAACCCAATTCCTGTTTTATCGCGAACAGATGATCCTATGCGTTTAGGAATGTCAATGAACACCCCTTCCATATTTGCTATCTCGTCCAAACCCCTCATGTCCCCAACTGTACCAGCATGCCTTGTAAACAAGTGATAGGATGCAGCCATTGAAGTATAGGCTTGACTGAGCGGTCTTGGAAGATCCGTCTTAACATGTTTCTTTCCACAGGCAATATCGAGCATCCACCTAACAGTGTTGAAGCCAGAAACATGTTCATAAGGCACATACGTCATAACACCGCCAAACCTGTAGCCCATTTCCAACAGATAGAACTTGCCGTCTTGGTCTCTCATTACATCTACCCATGCAATTCCTTCTTTACATCCTGCTTTCTTAATCACCTCCACTACACTTTCATTCACTTCCTTTATGTATTGGCGAAGGTGATTGGATGTTGTACATTTAAAAGAATAGAGATTGTATGGCTGTCCTGGTTCATGGTGGGTAGCGGTGAAATAGAGCAACGATGCCTCGCCATCTGCCAATGCATAGTGTACATTGAACTCCTCACCCACTAGTTGCCGTTCCACAATGATGCTCCGATCTGATATCTCACGCGCTGCTTGGTATGCTTTTATGAATTCTTCCTTACTACTGCAATAGTTCATGCCCCTGTTTCCACTCTTGTCAGAAGGCTTCACCACCACCGGAAATAAAATGCTGTCAGCCGCTTTCTTATAATTATTATCGTTTAACTCATAGTCAGTGGCAATTGGTGCATCAACTTCAGCGCATAACTTTTTGAATGCTCGTTTGTCCCTAACAACCTCCCAAGTAATGTCATCATCGCAATAGATGGGCAAGCCAAGCCGTTTGCACAGCACTCGCGCGTTTGAGATATTGAAATCACTTGCTCCGAACATAATGGCTGTAATACCTGTTTCGTGGCATTTCTGCTCCAATTCATCAATCGCAGTTGTACTTATTAGCCACGCTTCGTCGGCCTCCTTCTTAGTTGGGGACTCTTCCATCAAATCAGCCACTATAACATAGTAACCTTGACGATGAGCCTCCCTGACAACAGAAATGGTTCCAAAATCGCTGCCAAGTATCAAAAGCTTCTTCATCAGTTGTAGTTTTTGCTTCGTTCTTTAACTAATGTATTACCTGTTGGAATCTCTATATCCTTACTAAACAGAACATTGTAGACCGTCATAAACAAAATTTTTATATCCATCCCCAATGAAAGGTGTTCTACATAAAAAGCATCATACTCTAATTTATCATCCCATGTGGTGGTACTACGTCCATGTACTTGTGCCCAACCAGTGATACCAGGGCGAACAGTATGCCTTAATTGTTCACGTTCTGTATAATAAGGTAAATAATCAGGTAACAACGGCCGAGGGCCGATGAGTGACATGTCGCCCTTGAGCACATTGAAAAGTTGTGGCAACTCGTCGATGCTCGTCGAGCGCACGAATCGGCCGACCTTTGTCAGCCGGTCTTTGTCCGGCAGCAGTTTCCCGTTGGTGTCGCGCTCGTCGGTCATCGTCTTGAACTTGATGATCTTGAAGATCTTGCCGTCCTTGCCTGGGCGCTCTTGGCAGAAGAATGCGCCGGCACCCTTGTTGGCAAAGTGCAGCCAAATCGTTACGACCAGCAAGATGGGCGAGATGCAAATCAGCCCAATCAGTGCGATACAGAAATCCAGCACACGCTTGAAAAAATGCTTATACATGACTCATGATTGCATTATATGTATGTTCCACAAGATAGTTCTGCTTCAAGAACTCATATCCTTTCTGCCCCATCAAGGCAATGTCAGAGTGCAGCATCTTCTCCACACACTGCGTGAATGCATTGACATCGTTGCTCGGGCACCAGTAGCCATAGCCATTTTGCTCGGCAATGCTGCCTGTGTCGCAGTTCGGGTCAGTTGACGCAATAATGGGCATCCTGTTTTCAAGATATGGGAGCAGTCGGGAAGGATAATTCGGTATGGTGAAATGATAGTCCAAAAAAATCAACCCAATGTCGCACGAACGTACCAGCATATCATAGTCGTCCTTTGGCAGAGTGTTCAAAAGCGTGACAGAATTGTGACCATGTGAATGATACCAATTGTCCAACTTGGCGCGTTCGGTTCCATTGCCCACGACCACAAAGTGGCAATCACTGCGACTAGCATTCGCGTCAAGGCACTGAATGAGGAAAGGAATCCCCTGAGGCTTGCCCAGGTTTCCGCCATAGATGAAGATAGGCTTATCTACGGGCAGTCCATATTTTTGCCTGATTTCCCGCTTGCTCACTTCGTCGCAAGGCTGTGTTTCATTGTTTAGTTCGATGCTATTAGGGGCAACCTCTACCCTATCGGGGTTAATCTCGGGATTGTGCTTGATCACATACTGTACATTGGCGGGCGACATGCAACCAATGAAGTCGGACAGGGCATATAGATTCTTTTCTTTTTTTCGGAAATACTCGTACAGCCAATACTTGGGCATATTAATCACGGCAGACAATAATCCCTTCCCTTGAGGGGAGGGTTTGGGAGAGGCTACCATCATGCCCAGGTCCACTGCGTTCTGCGGAAAGATGTCCTTGAGCAAGAGATATGTCATAGCTTGTGGGTTGCTAGCCTTAAGATACTTAATCACCTTGGTGAAGGTAACCGGAGGTGTGCTATAGAGGATTAAGTTAAACTTAACATGACCTAGATAGCGTTTGATTGCACGCTTAAACAATGACTCCACCGAGATCTGTCCAACCCCTTTCTCAATAACATTTGCTCCACCCGTAACATTCAGTGTCTTGACACCCAAATAGTGCACACCATCGGCCTTGCAGAGTTGGGTTTTCTCGCCCGTGCACCTCTGGCGAGGGTTTACAATATAAACGTCATGCCCCTCGTCGCGGAACTTCCTCATCAGGTCAGAATATATGCCAGGTATATTCACATTCACCCGTGACGACATCGTGAGAAAGATAATGTTCATGTCGTTTGTAATTTCTCTAATATTCCTATCAATTTTTCAGCCCGCTGCTCATAGTTGTCAAACGTCTTCAATTGCTCCTTCCCTTGTGCAGTAAGATGTGAGCGATATGACTCATCTGTTGCAACTCTATATATGGCTTCTGCCGCATCGTGGGCATCCATGGCACTGTAATAACAGGCTGCATCACCACAAAGTCCATGGGCAAAATCAAGGTCTGTGGTCACAATGGGCACTTCCATTCGCATTGCCTCCGGATAGGTAGCCGTAAAGCACTCCATTAGCGTGGGCATGAACATTATGTCGGCCTGCTCGTAGAGGTTAGGACATTCACTCACGTCTACCTTACCAATAAACACAAAATGCTTTTTCAGTCGCTCCGGAAGCTCAAATGGTGCCTCCTTGCATGTGAGCACAAAGCGGAAATTAATGTCGGGGTGCTCCCGCTCAAGCCATGCGGCCGCCGGCACCATGATGCCTAAGTTCTTATGCGCCGCTGCCGACGACACCGAGAGCAACGTCGTGCCTTCAAACTCTGGCAATTTCACGTTTCGCTGCCACCGCTCGGGCTGGTCAAACACCTGGTTATAGTAGTTCGACACAGTATGCACCTCAGCACCCTTTATCAAGAGTGGCAGCATTGCCGATATATAGGCATTCTCAGTATAGAACACGCTGGAACTCCGGCGGAAACCCCAAGCCCACACCCGGTGGACAAAACGTTTTTTAACCGTTAACCTGTAACCTTTAACTGTTAAAAGCAACTGTGCCCGGGCAAAGCCGCAAAGGTGAGGCACCCGAGGCCGCCACAGCGAGGGGCCAAACACCGTGAGCACAGCATCAACCTTCTTCTCCTTAACAAGCCCGTTGAGGAACTTGTCACGCCCCAGCACAACGGTGCGGAAACTCTGAGGCAGGTCATAACGCAGCACCTCCACATTGTCATAATCCTTAATCTGCTCAGCAGTCTTGCCAAGGAACCTCGACAACACAACCACAAAACGGTGCTCCCTAAACTTATCCAGCTGCCCACAAATGCTGTCAGCCACTTGCAAGCCACCACCAACCTTAAGGTTTGAACAATTGATGAGAAATCTCATTATTTATAAATATGATGGACCTTATTAAGAGCTGCCTTAAACACTTTAATTTGAAAATCTGGATTCCAATTGGCATCAATCTCATTGAAACAGAATTGTCTTGTTTCGTTACGATTAGTATGACAATCAAACCATTTTTGAATCGTGTTAATCAATGATTTCAAATTATTATGTTCAAAAAAAACTCCAGTTCGTTGAGGTATTATTGCTTCAAACTCGGGCATCTGCCACTTAAAATCATTATGTGAGATTACAGGGGTTCCAAACATTAAAGAATGTATGGCAGTAAGCCCCACATTGCCTGGCGCTACACATAGATCTGCATTATAAATCAATTCTGCATTAATTCTCTCATCATAACATGGGCCATAAAACCATACTCTATCTTCCAAGCCATTCTCTGATACTAAGTGCTCCAACCGCTTCCTTTCACCACCTTCACCAACAAATATAAGATTACATTTTTCCTTGATCTGAGGCAATGCATTTACCAACATATCAAGATGTTTTACTGCAGTAAGCCGACCAATAAAGATGATGACCTTTTTGCTATTACCAAAATGTTCAAGATAAACATCAGATTGCAAATTTGATTTACGTAATAATAATTGTTTATCGTAATCAAGAGAGTTATGTATTACCCAAAGTTTCTCGGGAGAGAAACCTTCTTTTATCATCAGTCCACGAGCATAGTTACCATATAGGAAGATTCCACCACCAGCAAGACGAAAGAATCGTTTCTTGATCCACCGTTCGATTTTAGTTTCTTTACCGTACCAACCATGGGTCCAAAAAAAGATTCGCTTGCTGCGACCTGTAATTTTTGCCCTTATACAAAAAAGCCAAATGCTCAAGCAATGTGCATCACCAATTAGAATATAGGCATCATATTTATTGTTAAGAAAACGTTGAACTCCTTCTTGCCAATAGAATCCTTTTGTGAAAAAGCGATTCCTAACCTTTGTAACTATACCACGAAATTTTGAAATATCCATTTGCTTGATGTCACTCAATGAGACACCAAATACAAAATCACAGTCAAATTCTCTATCTATCAACGAAAAAATATTCTCGCGATAATGTGAAGCAGAATTAATAATTTGACAAATCTTCATAACGTAACGACGATTATCTAATTGATGATCACTCCTTTCTAAACATTGAATTTAACCTAACTAAAAGTGTTGTACCTTGCGACGTAGTTGCCGTAGCGTATATAGGAGTAAGAACAAATAGCCTCATAATCGCTCAAATCTATATTGCAATCAATTATCTATCTGCGCATTTTCACCCATGCCAAGAAATAAAACAGCGGAACGCTGAAGTTCATCAGGCGGGCGTTACTTTTCATCTTGAACATATATTGTGTATCCAATGGGAGCAACTTTTCAATTTCTACGTCTTTCTTAAATTGCCTGTATGTCAATTCATTCGATGCGGCGAACTCCTGGATAGTGTTGGACAGCAGCTGATACACAACATAGTCAAAAATGGCTTTTTGTTCTCGAGAACCATTGAGCGAGCTTTTCACTTCAGCCACCGAACGCATCGTGATGACGTGGCTCTTGGCCATTTTTGTGTAATCCACACCGTGAGAGGCGCTGCCCGCTATCTCGTGGATGAGATACAAAGGCAGGTTATAATACACGATAGACTGTGCATAAACCT
>CAMKGM010000101.1 GCA_946412245.1 uncultured Bacteroidales bacterium | reverse complement strand
TTTCATCCTAAAATAAGTTTAATTTTTAGTCAACCTATTTCAGGACAAGACAGGAAATCCGGGATTCTTGGGATTCTTGGGATTCTTGGGAAAGTTGGGAAATGTGGGAAGGCAGGGAATAATAGAACCGGCATGGTGCGTCAATGTAGGGGTGCCACCTGTGGCGACCGCGGCAGCAAACAGGTAATCTTTTGTACCACAATAGAATAAGACCTTTTGCCGCAGCGGTCGTCACAGGTGACGACCGTACAGGGTGGTGGAAATGATCGTACTGCATTGGGGCGAGTGGTGCTGCCTAACGGCACCGCACGCCACTTCGTGACTCGTGCTGCACCATCTCCCCGAGCACTTCGTGGTTCGTGGGTTATCGTACTGCATTCGTTGCCGATGAAGTGTTCGCTCTTCGAGGAACACTCTCATGAGGTTGCCTTTCCCCCACCATTCGCGCTTCGCACATCATGGTGGGGTTTTTTGTTTGGTAATCGCCTGCGGCGATAGGCGTTAGCGGCCGACTCATGCTTTGAAGTTTTCTCGAGCGCTTCGCGGTAAACTCGCATGAGCCGCGTTAGCCTCTCTAGCCTTTCTAGCCTCTCTAGCCTCTCTAGCCTCTCTAGCCGCGTCAGCCTCTCTAGCCTCTCTAGGCTTTCTAGCCTCTCTAGCCACTCTAGCCTCTCTAGCCTCTCTAGCCACTCTAGCCTCTCTAGCCTCTCTAGCCTTTCTAGCCACTCTAGCCTCTCTAGCCGCCAAGGTAGTTTCTACATAGGTGGAGGATGGGAAGGAGGTTCAAAGAGCGCGGGTGTGGGGCAAAGATAATGTGGTGTGTTGGTCGTGGCAATGGTATTAACAAAAATTGAGGGGGTCGCCGGGGGCGAGGGTCTAGAGGAGGTGCTGGAGCAGCACGGCATCGTGATAATTGTTGCCTCGCTTCACCCATGCTTGCAGGGTGCCCACGGTCGTATAGCCGGCGGTGGTGAACAGATGCAGACAATCGTCGGCATCGGTACGAATCTTAACATAGAGCTGCTTCATGCCGATGTGCTGCGCGGCATAGGTCTCAATGAGTGTCAGAGCATGCCGCCCTACCCCTTGCCCACGGTGCCCGGAGTTAATGAAGAGCCCTAACTCGGCACGGTTATTCAGCGGGTCAAAATTCATGAGGTCAAGCAACCCCACGGGTTCGCCTGTCGCAGTGAGTGTGACCACAAAGCGCACCTGTCGGCTCTCGTAGATATCGGCCGTGTAGTTCTGCAAGTATTGCCACAGCAACTGGCGCGAGAAGGGAGCGGAGGTGTCGGAGACGGTCCACAGCGTCGTGTCATTCTCCCACTTGTAGAGCAGGTCAACGTCGGTGGGTTCAATGGCGCGCAGTGTCACGCGGTCGTCGCTGAGCAGGGTGTTCATGGCGTGAGTTAATGCATTTTGGGCGTGATGATGAGTTGATTCTGTTCGCTATAGATGTGGAAGTTGAGTCCCTTGCGCGAGCGAGTGGCTATGGTTTCCACTATTTGCGAATAGGTATGGCACCGGTTGTCGATGAGCACTTGCGCCTTGCCTTGCAGTGGAATGGCGGTGACATAGTCGGCGATGCCGGCTTGCTGCGCCACCTGCTCGGCACGGTCGCTCAAGACGACCCACTGCCCCGGTTTATCTTTCTTCTTGCAGCAGAACAGTGACTTGAACACCCGCTTGAGCATGGCAAGCGACTGGCGCACCCACACGCCCAGTTTCACGATGGGATAAGCCACGACCCTGAACTTCGGGAAGTGCTTGCGGTAGAAAATGAGCATGGCGTTATAGAAGATGCGCACATACTGCAGTGAGTCCTTCTTGGTGCTCTCGCCCTTGTAGTGGATGATGTCGACGGGCAGATACCAGTTTTGATAACCGGCCTGCACCATGCGATAAGACAGGTCAATATCCTCGCCATACATGAAGAAGTCTTCATCAAAGCCTCGCATCTGTTGCAGTACATCGGCGCGGCAGAACATATAGGCTCCGGCAAGGATGTCGACAGAATGTGGCTGATGCTCGTCGAGGTAGCGCAGATGGTACTTGGCGAACCAGCGAGAGCGAGGAAAGAGCTTTGACAGTCCGAAGATTTTGCAGAACGATACCCAGGGCGACGGGAAGGCACGCTTGGACTCAGGCAGGAAAACGCCGTCGCCGTCAATCATGTGCACTCCAATGGCACCGCACTTGGGGTGTGATTGCATCCACTGCATGGGTTCAGTGATGCTGCGAGTGGTGATGATGGTATCGGGGTTGAGAATGAGTATGTAGCGACCGCGGGCCATATTGATGGCCTGGTTGTTGGCACGGGCAAAGCCCACGTTGTCGTGGTTCTCAACGAAGGTGACATCGGGGAAGCGAGGCTTGACGTGCGCCATCGTGTCGTCGGGCGAGTTGTTGTCAACCACGATAATCTCGGCATCGATGCCGGTTACCGCCTCGCGTGCAGCAGCGATGGTCTGCTCAAGGAAGTACTTGACCCGATAACTTACTATGACGATAGAGACATCCAATTCTCGCTGATAATTTGGTTATATAAATGATAACGTAACAGTAGCAGAAATATTGTGCTGATTAGATAAAAATTTCAGTATTTTTCAACGTGCTGAAGAGCGAGATTCGCAATGCGCTGAAAAACAGGGTCGCAACCCTTGAAGACCGCGACCCGAAGATTATTCAGTTAAGTTGCAAAATTAGAGAACACCCCAACCTTTAGCAATCTTAAGCAGTTTGAGGGCACCGATGAGGGTGAGAATCTGGCCGAGGGCGTAAGCGCCGAGAAGTACATAGTCGAGCGTAGTGGCTTCTTTCATGAGAGCCTTGTAACTCTCAACATCGCCCACCTTGTTCATGGGGATGACAGCCAGCACGGCAATAGCCACACCGGCAATGCCAATGATGAGGCCCAAAACGCTGAACGCAACAGAGCCGCACACAATCATGCCGATAAGATTGAGAATCAATGCCAGGCAGAAGTAAGACACTGCGAGGAAACCGAAGGGCTCGTTCTTAGACATTCTTATTATCAAAACGACACTGATAGCGATGATAGCAGCTGAAGCCAACAGAGAGCCGAAGCCCAGTAACGGGAGGTTCAAGAGGCCGCCGAAATAGCTGAATGCGCCAAAGAAATTGATAAGTCCGCCCAGGATTGAGAGGCCCAGGAGCACATAGAGGATGATTTTGAACACTTTTCTTGAATCAGCGGGAGCTTGAGGTGCTTGCTGGTAGGGCTGCTGATAGGGCTGCTGCGGAGCTTGATAAGGCTGTTGCGGAGCCTGATAGGGTTGCTGCGGCGGCATTTGAGGTCCCTGCGGTGGCATTTGGGGTCCCTGCGGTGGCATTTGAGGTGCCTGAGGTGGTTGATTTGTATTTTCCATATTCTTCATTCTATGCCTTCCCGCCCCTTGGGTTGGCCTTTAAATGTTATATTTTGGGCGTGAGGAGCCATGCTTGAGAGCATCAACACCCTTCTTGATTATCGAATGTAGGTTATTTCAAAACACAAATATACGAAATCGTTTGCAGATTGCCAAATTTTCTTCACATTTTTCGCCAAAAATGCAACATTTTGTTAACAAAGCCCCTAAAAACCATAGTAAAAACCAAATCGGTCATTAGGTGACAATATGTAGTGAGGGAATCAGGTTGCAAAGCGGGAGCCTGACCAATAGGGCCAGGCTCCACAGCTTGTTATGTGAATAACCTCAAAGGGTTATCAGTTGTTGTTCAGGATGAGGTTGATGATGGCTGTAACATCCATCACATTCACAGCACCGTCGCCGTTGACGTCGGCGTTGTCAAAGACGAAGGGTGTGGGGTTCTTGTCCAAAATGTAGTTGATGGTAACAGTCACGTCGTTCACGTTCACTTCACCGTCGCCATTGGCATCGCCGGGTTTGCCGGTAGCAGGCTCACCCAGGTCACCAATCACAGTGAACTCTTTCCACTGGTCGGCTGTACTATAGTAGTCAAAGTCTTCGGGATAAACGTGCAGCGTGCAATCGGTCGAAGTCCAAAGCGTCTCATCCATAAATGCCCACACATCACCACCAAGTGTCACGCTATTAGCGGCAGGGTAGGCATAAATGTCGGTCAAGCTGTTGCACTCCTGGAAGGCACCATATTGAATATCAGTGAGAGTAGAAGGCAAAACCACTGTCTTCAACATGCCACACTTGCTAAGAGCCCATGGCTTCAAAGTAGTCACTCCCTCGGGAAGGGTAATATCGGTTATCAGGGTTTCAGTGAAGGCTTTATAACCGACAGCTTTCACCGTGGCAGGGATTTCGGTGTTCACGCATCCTAAAATAAGTTCGTCATCGGCAGTTTTGATTATTGCGTTGCAGTTGTCGCGCGAGTCGAAAGTCGCATTGGCGTCGGCCACCACTATCGATTCAAGGCTGGGGCAACCCGTGAAAGCTTCGCTGCCTATTGTTGATACCGTAGAAGAGATGTTCACCGACTTCAAATTTCTGCAATAGTAAAAGCTGAATGTCTCCAAAGTGGTCACCCCCTCGGAAATGGTAACATTTTCGATTGTGGTTTCTTTGAAAGCGCCCTTACCAATGGTGGTTACCGATGCGGGGAAGGTGCTGCCCTTGCAACCGAAAATCATGGTGTTTGTGGCGGTTTTAACAATCGCGTTGCAGTTGTCGCGCGAGTCATAGACCGTGTTTCCGGCTTCCACCACAAGGGTTTCAAGATTGTCGCAGCCGTAAACCGGGCCACGATTGGTGGTGTTGGTCTGACCTTCACCGGCAATCGAGGTCACCGATGCGGGGATCGTGAGCGACGTGAGCGAGGTGCAGTACTGAAATGCTCCGCTGCCTATCGACACCAGACCGCTGGGCAGACTTATCGAGGTTAAATTCGAGCAATTGCCGAAAGCCGAAAAGTCAATATTAGTCACTGTGTTGGGAAGCACTACCGAGGTAATATCGTTACAATTCCTAAAAGCATTGTATCCGATTCTGTTCACCGTGTAGGTGGTGCCATTATAGGTCACCTGACCGGGAATAACCAATTCGCCTGTGGGTGCTGTCTCATAGCCACTCACTTGCACAACAGTGCCGGACTGATTCGTATATTTCAGTCCATCGATGGTAAAGGTTGTTGCTGCGCTGGCAGCTGCTGCTGCGCAAAGCATAACCAATAAAGTCATTAAAGTTTTTTTCATAATTGTAAATGGTTTAAATTTTTTCATATTAAGAAATATTTTAAATATAAGTATTTAATAAGTTTCAATGAATGAATAGTCTTGTATTATATATTAATTTGCAAATTTATAAATATTTTTTGTAAATTGAAGCATAATTGGGCAGAAAAAAGTAAACTCAAATCGGTCATTAGGCCGAAAAGGTTAGCTTTTAACCGAATTTGGTTAAAGAAAGAATAACAATTATCATCGATTGAAAAATGATAGATTGTAAAGAATGAAATGAAAAAAGATGCAATATTGCATAGTTTTAGCGAAAAATAGACCATTGAAATTGTTCAAAAATCTTAAAATATTCATTTTTTTAAACAATTTTTCTTTTAAACTTTAGGAAATTGCAAAAAAATTGTTATATTTGCAAACGAAAAATCAGTCACTTCACTTATTTTAGTAGTGACAAGATTTCGATATACATTTTAATCCATTTATACATTATTTCATTATGGCAACAGCAAAACTGGACTCTCTCGATTACAAAATCTTGAAAATGCTCTCGCAGAATGCGAGAAAACCGTACCTTGAAATTGCCCGCGCGTGCAACGTGTCGGGAGCGGCAATACATCAGCGCATACAGAAACTGTACAGTTTGGGTGTAATTAAAGGCTCGATCTCTCAAATTAACCCTGCATCGGTAGGCTATGAAACATGTGCTTATGTTGGAATCTTCCTGAACGACTCATCGAAGTTTGACGAGGTGGTGGAACACCTGCGGCAAATGCCTGAGGTGGTGGAATGCTACTTCACGACAGGAAAGTATGACATGTTCCTGAAAATCTATGCTCAGAACAACGATCACCTGTTGAACCTGATTCACAAGGAGTTCTTGCAGATGGGTCTGGGCCGCACCGAGACGCTGATTACGTTCAAGGAAGTGTTCAAGCGCCAAATTCCGATTGGCGAAGATTGATGCGTCGGTAGAGACTGCCGCATTTCTGAAGCATCATGCCTGCCTGAAAGCCGAGTGGCGAGTAAGACAGGCATTTTTTCGTTGGTGTAGAAATCATGCAAATCGGAACAAATCAGACAGGATAGGTGTCGCCCCGACTGGGCTAAGTGGTCAGTGGGTGGCATTAAACAGGGGTTTCGCTCGCAAGCTCGCTGCACCCCTGCCTATTCGCTTAACGC
>CAMKGM010000100.1 GCA_946412245.1 uncultured Bacteroidales bacterium | reverse complement strand
CCCTGCCTAGGTTCTTGACAGTCCTAACGGACTTTTAATCGGACACTAATAATTTCTGAATTGACTATACGCCTGAAAATTCCTCTCGAAAAGTACAAAAAGCTACGAAAAGCTTCGCTTCGCTCAGTAACCACGAAGTGCTCGGGGAGATGGTGCAGCACGAGTCACGAAGTGGCGTGCGGTGCCGTTAGACAGCACCACTCGACCCAATTATTTCAATACGAATTATACGAATGTAGCGAATTACGCGAAAATATAAATTCGTAAAATTAGCAAAATTTGCATTGAAAACACGGCCTCAAATCTTATGCTTATGTTCTGAAAACTGAAAACTGACAACTGACAACTGACAACTGACAACTGTCATCTTTTTGCGACTACGGGTTACTGTAGTTGAATGGCATGATTAAAATATTGATGGAAAAATATTTGTGTTTTAAATAATTATGATTAAATTTGCATAATTTATGAATTCACTTTATTGTTTAACTACTAATTTTAAATGCTTATGAAGAAATTTACAGCAATTCTGCTTTGGGCCGCATTGGCATTGCCTATGGTAGCCCAAAATCCGGCCCTTGACACCAGAAAGGGCCAAGCTAATATCGACCGCAACAACCGCGACGTGGAGCAAGTCACCGTCAAGCCTCTCAATCTGTTTGACGGAACTCTCAAGTCGCCTATAGCACCCAAGGCCGATTTACTAACCGTTTTCGAGTGCGGTTTCGAGACTGATGAGGAAATTACTCAGTGGTCTATTCTTGACAACGACGGTGACGGAAACGTTTGGCGAATTGATGATTACTATGCTCACACCGGCAATCAGTCTGTAACATCGGACAGCTACTATGGAGGCGCACTCTCTCCCGACAACTTCCTCATCTCGCCCACGCTGCCATTGGGGGGCACCTTCTCGCTTTGGGCTATGAACTACTCCGGCTCCTATCCCGACAAGGTGGGTGTTTTCGTGTGCGTGGGCACACCCACTTCGGCCGCCGACTTTGTGCAAGTGGGCGCAGATATTACTCCTCCCACCACATGGACACAGTATGAGTTTGACCTCAGTGCCTATGCGGGTCAGGAAGGTTGCATTGCCATTCGCCACTATGGCGTGACCGACATGTTCCGCATCTTAATCGACGATGTGGCGCTCTCAGCTCCCGGTGCAGTCTTGCCGCAGAACCTTACCGTGGTTCCCGCTGCCACCACTGCCGACGTGGCTTGGGAAGACCAGGATAATGTGGCTTGGAACCTGCGCTACCGTCAAGTGAATCCCAAGCCCGAATTCTACTGGGACTTTGAGCAAGACACTAACGGCAACCAAAACACTGACCTCACCGATGGCTGGACCTCTATCGATGCCGACGGCGACGGCAGTATGTGGTATCACCTCTATGGCAGTAACTTCAACAACCACAGCGGCAATGGCCATGTTACCTCGGCCAGCTATCAAGGATCCGCCCTCACTCCCGATAACTGGCTCGTTTCGCCCAAGGTGAAACTCGAGAGCACCCTCTCGTTCTGGGCTGCCGGCCAAGACGCATCCTACGCTGCCGAGGTGTTTGCCGTTTACGCTTCGGTTGGCGACCCCACCGACGTCAATAGTTTTGTCAAGATTAGCGACGACATCACTGCTACCGGAACAATGACCGAATATAAATTCGACCTCTCGTCCTATGGTGGACAGGAAGGCTATGTTGCCATTCGCCACTACAACGTGACCGATATGTTCCGTCTCAACGTCGACGACATTATGATTGGCGAGTGGGCCGGTGAAACCGAGTGGATTTATGTGAACGACCTCAACACTACAAACTACACCATCACCGGTCTCACTCCGGAGACTATGTATGAGGTGCAGGTTCAGGGTATTGATGCCGAAGGCACCACCAGTGCCTGGACTCAGTCGGTTGAATTCACCACGCTGGCCGAGGCTGCTGCTCCCAAGTACTATGTGTGCGGTGGCTTCAACGGCTGGAACGCTGAAACTCCCGAAGAGATTGGCGCCGCTGGCGTAGACATTACTGCTGTGGCTGATCCCGCTGACGAGTTCTGCCTCGACTTCAAGCTCCTGACCCCCGGTGAGAATGACTGGATCTGGATTGGCGGTATCAACGAGAATGCTGAGCAAGGCATCAACTACTTCGCAATTACCGACGAAATGATGACAACTGCCACTGAAATCGAGCTCTATCCCGGTGATGAGGGTTGGAACTTCCGTCTGCCCGCAGCCGGTACTTACAACATCTCGCTGGTTAAGGAACCGATTAAGGATCCTATCGCAGGTGTGAAGATGGTTGTCACCAAGAAGACCATTACCGGTGTGAACGACATCAATGCTAAGGCTGTTGCAGGTGTGAAGTACTACAACCTGGCCGGTGTTGAGAGCAATGTGCCCTTCGACGGCGTGAACGTAGTGGTTACTACTTACACCGACGGCACCAAGGCTGCCAGCAAAGTTATCAAATAAGTAACACGCTTTTTGATTACTTCTAATCACAAGTTTCAGCACTTCTGAAACTTAACTCAAAAGGCTCCTGCCCACTCGGCAGGAGTCTTTTTTGCTGCACCTATCGGTGTCAAAAAGCCTCGCAAGCTCGGAAAGAGCTTAATGCGAATTTGGCAAATTAGGCGAATATAGACGAATTATTCTATGTATGGTTTCAGTGGGACAGATGAAACATTTGGGAAAGGCGGGAAAGGTGGGAAAGCTGGGAAATCGGGGAAAAGCAGAATTTGTAGACCGGGATGGTGCATAGTTGTAGGGGCGCCACCTGTGCTCTGCCGTCAATCGGCATCGCCTCAGCAAAGTTCAAATAAATTTGACTCTGAATTCGGCTCGCACGATTGGTGGCGACCGCGGTGGCAAACAGGTAATCTTTTGTACCACAATAGAATAGAATCGTTTGTGGATGCGGTCGTCACAGGTGACGACCCTACATGGTGGCGGAAATGATTGTACCGCAAACGTGGATTTTCGTACCGCAAACGAAGTTCGTCTACGACGCACTTTCAGCTACCGCTGGCTTTGACCAAGCTGCGAACCTCTGCGAGGTTCTTGCATGGTCTTTATCATATAGTCGGGTCTTCGACCCGCCTGACCTCTACGAGGTCGAACTTGAGGTTCCTAAAATTCACGACAACCCATACGAACTTGAGGTTCCTAAAATTCACGACAACCCATACGAACTTGAGGTTCTCAAAATTCACGACAACCCATACGAACTTGAGATGCACAGAATACACGACGGCCTCATCGCTCCTAATCATCACCGACAAACATTGATTTGCAATTTGCCACTGCGTACGCGGTACATTATAGATTGGCGATTGAATAGTTGAGGCATGTGTGCGTCGTGAGACGCAAAAGGCTCGGAGAGCCGAATCGTGATTAAGACCATGCAAGAGGGTCGAAGGCCCTCGCAGCTTGGTCCATAACAGCAGTCATGAGATGTGCGTCGAAGACGAACTTCATTGATAGCTATCGCCGCAAGAACATACATCCGTTATCATGAGTGGATTTTATGGAAAGACTTATCAAAGAACGCGTGTGCGGGCAAAGATAAGGGGAAATGGCGGTGAGGGAAATACTGATAACAAAAATGCAAGGCAGGGGTGAAGCCCGAAGGGCGACCAAAACTAATTCGTATCAATCAGATTCATCCGTAGTTTTTAATCATCAGTGCGTCAGGGCCTCGTAGAGGGCGAAGAGGCGGGCCACAATCTCGCTCTCGCTCATGCTCGGCGCGAAGCCATAGGCTGCCATCACCGCGCGGTCGTTCAGCTGATGTGCCTTGCGCAGTTCCGGTGGCATCGTCAGTTCGTCGTACAGGTCGGCGAGGCTCGAGTCGGGGTACAGTGCCCGCGCATCGAGTATCTCCTGTGCCGTGGCGGCTATCTTCTCGCGCTGCTCATCGCTCACCTCAGGCCACGGGAAATTATTGTAAACAATTGTATTACTATAACTGTAATCACTTTTTAATCTGCCACACACCACTCGCATCCAAGCCATGTGGACATTGCTTGTCAACACTCCAAAATGATATAGAGAAGCACCTTGCATGCAAAATAGTTTATCGCCTGGAATAATCTCATGCGATAGATAGTCTATTGGAATATACCTACGATTTTCAGAAGATACTTTGGGTAATGCTATATAATCAGTTTTAGGATCTCTTATTTCATCAAAGAGAGTTGCAGCATCAGCTTTTGCTCGTGTCGCAGCTTTAGTACTTTTTAATCTAAAATCTCTTACATTAGCAACTCTCTTTAGAATCAAAGAACATTGTTTGATTTCAGTAGGATTAGCTCCGGCCAACCAAATGCAGTAACGAGGTTTTCTATTAATGAAATCCTTTCCCATCATAAATGGGCGAATGAATCGCTCTGATTGAGGTTCAGTTCTTATAAATTCTTCTTTTTCTTCGGTAGTTAAGATGAAATTTCCATCGTCTGTTGGTTGGCATCCTCTTACAAAAGATGGAGTGTTACATAGAGGCTCAGAGCGTCTTTCTATGAAGATAGTAGAAGCATCTATTAAATAAGGATTGATGTTTTCAACAATTTTCTTTTGTTCTCCATCAAAAATCACCTTGATTGTTTTTGATGTACTGAATCCCACAATCACGCAATGCACTTGGGCTTTAAGTGTGGCTTCGCTATCCCAACGGAAAGTACGGTAAGCAAAATTGATATGAATATTATATTGAGAAAAAAGCGGTTTCCAAATTGCTGCGACTTGCTCGCCTTGAGAAATGCTATTAGTTGAAACAAAAGCGGCTCTTATATTTGTATCTTCCATTAGTCTTGCTGCTTGAAAGTACCAACCAGCAACATAATCAATATTTCTGCCACATTCAGGACATACATCTTGCAAATCCTTTTTTTGTTCGGTACTTTGCTGGGTGTATCCCACAAACGGCGGGTTGCCGATAATATAGTTCAGGCGGTCTTTGGGCACCACGGTTTCCCAGTCGATGCGTAGGGCGTTGGCCTCGTGGATGTTGGCATTTGACTTGAGAGGCAGGAAATCGATGTCGTGCTTGATGATGCGCTCGGTTTCGGCAAGCATTTGCGACTCGCTAATCCACAGCGCCGTGGTGGCTACCGTGGCGGCAAAGTCGTTGATTTCAATGCCATAGAACTGGTTGATGTTCACCTTGATGGGCGAGAATTCCTCCAGCCCCAGGAAGGCTTGGCCGTGGGTCATGGCCTCAATCACCTGATTCTCGAGCCGGCGCAGCGACAGGTAGGTCTCGGTCAAGAAGTTGCCCGAGCCGCAGGCGGGATCAAGGAAGATGAGACTCGCCAGTTTGTCTTGATAGGCACGGAGCAGCCGCTGACGCTTGTTCTCCACCTTTTCCTCCAGTATGGTGGCAAACTCCTGCTTGAGGTCGTCGAGAAACAGCGGGTCGATCACCTTGTGGATGTTTTCAACGCTGGTGTAGTGCATGCCTCCGCTGCGGCGCGTGTCGGGGTTGAGCGTGCTCTCGAACAAGGCGCCAAATATCGTGGGGCTGATTTCGCTCCAGTCAAAGTCGAGCGACGCCTTTTGCAACAGCAGTTCGCGCAGTTCGGGCGTGAACTGCGGGATGTCGATATAGTCGGCAAACACGCCTTTGGCGTAGGGGAACGCCTTGAGGTCGTCGCGCAGGTAGCGGCTGCGCTTCTCATAGGGGGTGTTGAGCACCTCAAAGAGTTGCAGCAGCGCCGAGCGCATCATGTCGGGGTCAAACTTCACCAGGTATTCATAGAATTGGTCGCGTGTGAAGATGCCCGCATCCTCGGCATAGAGGCAGAACACCAGCCGCACGCACAGCACATTGAGTTGCTGCAGTGTCTCGGGGTCTTGGTCGCCATACTGCTCGAGCATGGCCTCATAGATGGCACCGATTATCTCGCCCGCCTGCATCGACACCTCCATTTCGCGCGTCAGGTGCTCGCTGCCGTGGGTCACGAGAAAGTTCAGGCGGTAGTAGTCTTTTTCGAGTTCGGAGAGCAGCACTTGCTCGGGCTCGCTGTTGGGGCGCTCCATGTCGTAGATGAGAAACTCCTGAAAGTTGCTCACCACCACCCAACGCGGGTGACGGCTCAACGGCAGCCCCACCACATAGCGCTTGGCTTGCTGGAAAGGCGTGAGCAGTGTGCCGTCGCTCTGCTTGATGGGCTTGCGCAAGTCTTTGTCAAGGCTTTTTTGCTCTATCAGCACTTTGGTGCCGGGAATATAGCCATCGATAAACGAGGTGCTGTCGAGCATCACCTGGTCTTCAAACTCGATGTAGTCGGCGGCATGCTCCACGCCGTAAACCTCGCTCAGCAGCTGCAGCCAGAACTTCTGGCTCTCGCCTTTCTCATAGCCTCGGCCCTGCCACTTATGGGCAAAGTCCTTGGCTGCTTGCTTTTGTTGCTTCTCCGTCATTTCTTGAAATCTTTTGGGCTTTCATGAAATTATCTTTGCAAAGATAACAAATAATTATCTCTTAAGAAACTCATCCACATTTTTTCCATCCTTCCCATCCACCTCATCACCATTTTCGGCAATCAGTGAGCAAGCTCACATTGCACTCGCTCACTCGCGGTTTTTGATAAACCGCTCACGCTCGGCAATCAGTGAGCAAGCTCGCATTGCACTCGCTCACTCGCGGTTTTTGATAAACCGCTCACGCTCGGCAATCAGTGAGCAAGCT
>CAMKGM010000099.1 GCA_946412245.1 uncultured Bacteroidales bacterium | reverse complement strand
GCGGTGACACTCTGGAAGGCATCATTGAACTGGCGAATGATCTTGACCACCTCGTTGTCAATGTCATTAACGACCTGTTCAACGATGATGGGCGTTTCCTCCGACTTGATGCTCTCGAACAGATCTGTTAGCGCGGCCCTGGCTTGAGCACGTTTGTCCTTCGGTTCATCAATTTGCTTTTCTGCCTCAAGTAGTTCCTTGGCCATCTGCAGCAGCTGTTTCAAGAAGTCAATGCTGGTGATCAGGTTTTGTTCCATGCGTTCACGCAGTTCGTCGAGTTTATCGGCAAACTTCTTGAACTTCGGGTCGCCCTTGTGTTCACCCAGACGAATTCTCAACATCTTCTCCACCTCAATAATCTTCTTTTGACGTTTCTTCTCGTCCTCCAGGACCGAGTTGATGATGTCGGCATCCACCACGAGGTTTTCGAGCGGTGTGCCGATGTCGATCGTGTCAATGTTGCTGTGGATGATCTCAATGGTCTTGGCTCCCAAGAGAGTCCAGATGAGGGTTCCACCACCCATCGGGCGCACACTCTGATACACCTGCGCCAACCAGGTGTAATCATTGGAGTATGGTGCCAAGCACTCATCGGGCGAGACAATTTCCCACGCCTTGGCAAGGCGAGCGAAGTGACGAGCGAAGTTCGTCTTGGTTCCTTCGTCCTTCAGACATTGCTGGGCAGCAGTCAAGCCTTCCCAACCGCCTACTGTGCGGTCAACACCGGGGAAGAATTGAATGCACTCCTGCAGGAATGTCGGGATGAGGGCCTTAATCTCGTCCATGTTCTTGATGACGGTCTTGATGCTCTCCTCGTCAAAGGCCAGGCTCTTGGCCACATCCTCAAACACGCCTACGAAGTCAACGATCAGGCCACACTTCTTGTTCTCATTATAGGTGCGGTTGGTACGACAGATGGCCTGGAGCAGCGTGTGGTTCTTCATCGGCTTGTCAAGATACATGCACTGCAGGATGGGGGCATCAAAGCCGGTAAGCAGCTTGCTGGTCACGATCACGAACTTCAAAGGCGACAGCGGGTCACGGAACTGGTCGAGAAGTTTCTTCTCCTCGTCACGCGTCCGCCTGTAAGCCTTATATTCGTCGGCTTTGTCGCCTGCGGTATGCATGACGATGGTTGTTTGGTCATCAGTACCAAGCAGAGCATCGAGGGCTTTCTTGTACTTCACGCAGCAGTCGCGGTTGTAAACCACGACTTGCGCCTTCATGCCTGTGGGCTCTACATACTCGCGGAAGTGGTTGACGATGTACTTGCACACATCGTTGATGCGTTTCTCAGCAGTGAAGAACGCTTCAACGCTGGTGCGCCGCACAAGTTCCTGTTTATCATCCTCGCTGATCTGGTCGGTCAGATCGTCAAATTCTTTCTGCAACTTGGCTTCGTCAAGATGCATTTCCACTGGAACAGTCTTGAAGTTGAGTTCCAGCGTTGCGCCATCGTCAACGGAGTTCTGGAAGGTGTATTTCGAGATGTAGCCATATTCATCTTCAGCACTGCCGAAGCAGGCGAATGTATTGTGGTCGTTTCGGTTGATGGGAGTACCCGTCAAACCGAAGAAGAATGCATTAGGCAATGCAGTGCGCATCTTCTTGCCGAGGTCGCCTTCCTGAGTACGGTGTGCCTCGTCCATCAGCAGGATGATGTTGTCGCGGTCGTCAATCACTTCACCATCGCTCAGGTCGCCGAACTTGAAGATGGTTGTGATGAGGATCTTGCGCTGGTGGATTTTGGTCTCCAGCTCCTCCTTTGAGGTGATGCCATCCACATTGGGAATTTCGGCTCGAGTGAAGTCGCCGGTAATCTGGTCTTCGAGGTCGATGCGGTCGTCCACGATGACCACGGTAGGCGCCTTCAAGTCGTTTTGGCGGCGAAGTTTCTGAGCGGCAAACACCATAAGCCAGGACTTACCCGATCCCTGGAAGTGCCAGATAAGACCTTTTCGTGGGCCCTTACCAGCCCTGTAAGTACCAAGGACACGTTGCACGATGGCCTCACCGCCCAGGTACTGCTGATAGCGGCACACAATCTTAATCTTGCGGCCGCCTGATGTGCCCGTGAATACGGTGTAATAGCGGTAGATGTCCAGCACACGCTCTGGTGTCAACAAGGAGATGTAGTTGTGCTCTACATCGGCGAGTGTACCATGGCGACGCTCTTCATCGGCAAACCATGGGCCCCATTTGTCCACAGGGCAGCCGACACTGGCATACTGCAGTTCGCGACCTTCGCTGGCGAAGGCCAGGATGTTGGGAACGAACATCTCTGGAATGCTCTTCTGATAATGCAGAATGTCGGTTGCGCCGTCGGCCCAGGTCACTGATGACTTGACGGGCGTTTTAGCCTCGCCAATGATCATCGGGATGCCGTTGATGACGTAAACGAGGTCAAGTCGCTTGCCGCCTTCCTTGCTCTTGCGGGGGAACTCCCATTGATTGGTGACAACACAACGGTTTTCTTCAGGCTTGTCGCTGAAGAAACGGATGTTGAGGTTCTCACCATCCTCACCAAAGGGATAGGAGTTTTCCTCGAACAACAGCCTGCGGAAGCGGTCATTGGCATTGATCAACTCTTCCTGGTTGTTGCCGATGCTGCATGCGGCACGGAGTCGATATATGACCTGTGCGGCCTGGTCTTCGGTGATGGGATTCAACCGCAATAGGGCCGTTAATAGCCATTCGGTTACAAGCACCTCATCAGGAAGGCGAGGTACAGCTTGCGGTTCCACATAAATCCAGCCACATTTAGCGGCGGCATTGATGAGCATTTGCTCAACCGTATTTTCCTCATTAAAGTATGCCATAATTTTTATTGTGTTTTTTGTCTTTAATTTGCTTAAATGCCTTGCGGCAGTTTATTCTCAGCTTTCTTGCTTCGGTTATTTTTCGCAAATTCTTTAATATGGGCTAATGCCTTTTGATGCTCTTCTGGCTGCCTCCAGTCGTTTTTAATATTTTTGTAAATGCCGTTTGCCTTATTGGACATTTTATATTTATATCCAGCAGGATACACGCCAAACCTCATAGCTGCTTCATAACGCAATATCTCTTTTACAGCGGGACAGTAATCGGATAAACCACCTATTGATTTAGGCAATAGGACAAGATTGAAAACACTTGTATGATACCTGTAATCATAACACGATTTGTCCCAAATGTGGCATGCCATATAGTCTTTAAAAACACTGAACTCCAGTTTTTTAAATTCCTCTTCCGTTAATTCCATCCATTTAGTTTTTAAGATTCCAGCCAATACTGCTCTCTTTATAGCTTCATTAGCATCTGAATTATCGTCTAGTTTGTAATATCCTGTTCCGCTTGGATCTGGACTTCCTGTTGGGATACTAAATGAATCTCCTTTCTTTTGATCTGATTTCTTTCGTTGAGAGGCACAGCAGAACCATGAGAAATATGGATTGCCTATATTAATGTTATCAATTGTTATTTTCTCAGAGTTTAATTTTATACTTCTACTTCCCCCAAGACGACCTTTTTTAATAGCTTTAGCAATTTCTATGGTACAGAACAAAGCATTTCTTGCAACAATCTTACAATTTTCTTCATCGGTTTTTTGCTCAAGCGAAAGATATAAATTAGCTTTATACATTCCAAGAATGTATTTTGCGAAAGAAGCAAGAGCACTTCTACATTTTGATTTGGGATGTTTCCTAATATGCGTTATTTCTTGACCTTGTTGATCTTTCTCAAAAGCTTTATCAAATTCTGCTAACACATTTTCTAAAAGATCCCAAGTGATATCAACATCTTCGTTTTCATCTATATTTCCCCCTTTATTCTTATTCTTACCCTCATCTTTCATCGTCAATTGTGGTAAAATCCAATCATTCAGAAGAGTAAAAGATTCATTAACATTACTCCTCATTTCGTTTTCTATCGAACTAATATATGCGCAATAACTTTTGGATGAACCTTCTGTATTGAAAGTTTTTTCAATGACTTTTTTATAGTCCTTTAAAGCTTCGTTTAATTGTTTTGATACCTTGATTGCCATAATTGTATAATTTAAAATGTTAATATTCTCGAATGATAACTAGTCATTAGCTATTTAGCTATTGGCTTTATTTTTGTGTCTATTTTAGCATGTTACTCGGCTTGTCTCTAGTCATCATGAAGTTTGTCATAAATGAGCTTGGTATTACTGGACATTTGATATTCATGCCCCACAGTATGCACGCCATATCTCATTGCTACTTCAGGATGCTGACCTTGCCCTTGCCATCACATTCATCGCATGTGCGCTTTATTTTTCCTTCACCATCACACTCTGAACAGGCCACTTTTACTTTGCCACTGCCATCGCATTCATCGCACCTGATGCGTCCAGAGCCATTGCACGAACTGCAATCGTCATATCCGCGGCCAAAACACATGTTACACCTTTCGCCTCCTGCTCCATTACACGATGAACATCTTACATATCCACTATTAGAACAATATGTACATGATGATGTTGCACTAAACCATCCACCACATGAAGGACACGTCTTTCGGCCGGTACCGTTGCAATCAGAGCATTCCTTATCGCCTTTACCCCAACACCAGGTGCATTCATCACGGCCGGTGCCATCACATGAAGAGCAATAATTCCAACCATCACCATCACACTCACGGCAAGTGACGACAAAGTATCCGTTGCCATTGCAATCTTCACACTCCTTCATCGTGTATCCTTCGCCATTACATTCCTTACATTCTTTGGTACCACATGAACAAAGCAGTAAGACCATCACTGCCAGTAAGGCAAATAGTTTTGAATATAAATTATTACTTTTCATGATTCTTAATTGATTATTTCCTAAATTCTGCTGTCTGGTCAATCAACAAGGTTATTATCCAAATGAACGAGCGCCATTACCAACAGGTATCGCTCTATATGTTTGATAGAATCGATTTAAAATGAAGGATTCCATTTCTTTGGCTTCTTGATAACCCCGACACTTGAACACATCAATATGACTTCCGTTGTAATACATGTATTGATAACGGGGCGTCACTTGTATGTTATCCTCAATACCGTAGTCAGGGTCTATAAGCAAATGTTTTAAGCCCTTGTAGTGTTCTTTTAATCTTCTCTGGAGATCATCAGACATACCGATGTAGAGGATTGGACTTTTCTTGCCGTTGGGATAGGTATATTTTGTCCCATCGGTAGCAGTTATAATATAAACTCCTATATCGTGCCTTCCGACCGGACATCTAAATCCCTTTTCCTGAAAATCACGAAGGTCAAAACATGCGTCCGGCCCTTTAATCGGACGAAAGTCTGGTATAAATGATTTGAGATACCGTTTCATATATTATGTAGTTTATTAGCTGTCTATTCTTCAACATTCAATCCACCAAGAAGCAATAATACATGGATTATCCTATCTGCCTTGTTGATGTCAAAGTACAATGGATTAATTAATCCATGGCATAGGTAATTACGCAAGTTTAAACCTCTTTGTTCCGTTAAAAGTGTTCGAAGATAAAATACAACATCTTCCCCTAAAGCTTCTTTAACTTCTTCAGAATCAAACAATTTATCCATTAGCAGAATCATATAACCATTTCCTGATGGTTGCAATCTAAGAGCTCTGGCATTCTTTTTAAGTGCCAGTGATACGATTGCGTGTTCAATCTGAGGCATTAAAAGATGGCAGGCAGTTACAGCATCACCTTCAAAATATGAATTCACACCTTTCTCGATAATAATTTGTCTGTCTTTTTTTATCAAGTTGGAACGCATTATATGATTAACGATTCTTTCAGGTGTGAATATACGTTTGCCTTGTAATGCTAGTATAACTTCACGCATAACAGGTTCTGTAGATTCTATTAACTTTGCACAAAAACTATATTCATTCCCAGCTTTATCATTTATGGGCGTCCCTATGGTGGAAAGAGGGAGGCCGTCTTCTGATAAAATTTGAGTATTCATAATATTAGCTAAAGGTTCATTAGCCCGTGTTTTAACAAACTCTATAGCATCAATTTGTTTTGGCATCATTTTCCAAACAAACTTACTATAAATGTCATCTTCTGTACCATCAATAATATCTGCAATAATATTGTCAATTGTCCTTCTTGGTATTTTTGTAATTGTTTTAGATACATGCAAAGAACTCGGCACATTTGCTCCAGCTGCTTGGATTTCAGGATATAATGCTTGAAATTCTTCAACCATACCAAACTTATAATAGCTCTGTTGAACAACTTCTAGCCATCTTAATTGGAGAAGAGGGTCTGCCTGAGGAAGGACTGCGCGGAAAGATTGCTCCACATATGAAATAACTCTTTCTTTATCGTCCTTTTTCTTTGTCTGCTTATAATAAGTCGCTAACATTTCCGCAACGTCCTTAACCATAAATGGGTTGAGCTTTGCATCTCCTGTAGCATTAGGATCAAGGGATATCAATGCGCTTAATCGATTCTCTATAATATCAACAAGATCCTGCTTTTCCTTATCGCTAAACAGTCTTTTCTCATTAATATTTTTCAACATTAGATCAAAATATGCCAACCATTCTCCGACATGAGGAAGTGGAGCAGAATTAGTTATTCTTAGATACTCAGATTTTATTCGTGGAAGAAGGTCTGGGTAAGTCTTGGCAATTTCAAATGCTATTGGCAAGTGCTTTTGAACCGAATCTAATGGTTGTTCATAACCATTTTCAGAAGCGTTGATAATGGCATCAAAATAATCACGCAAAAACTTTTCGGGACACTTCTGCCCTGTGACTTTCTCCTTGAAAGTATGTACAAGCCCATAGTATTGGAGCTTGAGAATCGGGTGCTGTACTTCATCTATCCTTCGCTCCCAATAAGAAATAGCGTCATATGTGATATCATCAAACATTGGATTCTCAATAAGTACGTCGTCCCCTGATCGGACATAATTTATTGGCCCGAATCTGGTTCCCCAGGCATCTGTGTGAACGTTTTCAACAAGACTGAATGCAAGGTCTTCATAGATGAATTCTTCTTCTTTTGTTCGTTCTATATTATCTGCGCCCCAATTTTTTATATTATTGTAAATATGATTAAGATATAGTGGGTTTTCTTGAGACTGGTCAAAAACTGCAATCAATTCTTTGACAGACTTGATTTCCAGTTCCTTCTCTCCATTTTGGGTATAAATAATCATAGTGATATTGTTATAAAGTGGTTAAACTTTCGTTACTTTACTGGTTAGATTTACTTCTAACTCTTTATATTCTGATTTATCGGCCTG
>CAMKGM010000098.1 GCA_946412245.1 uncultured Bacteroidales bacterium | reverse complement strand
GAAGTAATCATTGATTTAATTGTCGATGGGTGCTGGTGCGTGCTACCCATTCTTCTCACTACCATTTTTTTTGAAATCATGAGCGTTGACAGGAACATAACTCCAATGGTCAAGTCTGCCCCATGACGTTTGCTTCCATTCTGCGCCAAGAGCGCACCATCCCCCGCGACGAAATGGAAGACTTCTTCAGCAACGTGCTTTAAATTCTCACATTAATTCTTGTACTATAACTTTTTCCCCTTTTTCCCAAAAAACACTTTAATAATTTTGTTATTATCAAAAAAGGTAATAACTTTGCTCACTAATTTTTCAGCAAGCTATCAGCAACATTGCCTTTCCTTTTTTAGAATCGACGATGATTATATTGATTTAGCTTAGAAACATAACCATAAAATTCAAGGAATTTTTTTTAATATTTATAAACCCAAAAAGTGTAAAATTATGAGGAAAGCGATTTCTTTCGCGATGACGCTCATCATGGTGCTCACGATGGCGTTTTGTGCTCAAGCGCAAGCACCACAGAGTGGCGTCTATCGCATTCAGAATGTAGCCACTTCCAAGTATGTCAAAGTCACTGGACCCTATGCGGCTGCGCCAAGCGAAGCTGCGCAGACTACCGCCAGCGACATCAAGGTGAGCATTGCTGGCAAGAACGCCAACGATAGCTACAAGCTCAACGGACTCGCCTCGACCTACACCCAAAATGGACAAACTAAAGACGTTGAGGTGTATGACTACATTGGTAAGGCACTTATCATTGGCGAGAGTCTGCTCAGGGAAACATTGAGCAGTTCCGACCCCGACAATGTTCAAACAGCTCTCGACGAGATGCATAAGTTTGTGCGTGAGAATGCCTACATGAGCATCAAGCCCGTGGATGGCAAAGCCAACACCTACTATGCTATCGCAATCGTGCCAACTATCCCCGCCAAAATTGAGGCTGAGTGGGCAAAGAAGTTCCCCGGCTACAGCTCAGAGTATGGCACCGACATGTGGGCATGGTGTGTTGAGCAGGTT
Source organism: uncultured Bacteroidales bacterium (assembly GCA_946412245.1). GTDB lineage: Bacteria > Bacteroidota > Bacteroidia > Bacteroidales > Muribaculaceae > Sodaliphilus. The sequence continues at coordinate 6,514 of CAMKGM010000098.1, read as the reverse complement.
TACAACTACTTGCAAGATCACAGTGGACCCGGTGGAACCGATGCAGGCCTGGCTGCAAAAATTAGGGCAAACCTGAAGAAAATACATCCCGGCTACACCTACTTGCTTACCGGCGATGCCGATGGCACCTTCGGCTACGTTGAGGCTTTTTCCGACCTCACCGGCCCTGCCAATGCCGAGTGGAAACTCGTGCCAAAAGCCAACACCGACAACATGAACGACGGCACCTACAAAGTGCGCAACATCCACACCGGCAAGTATGTCAAGATTCACGGCAAGTACTATGCCAAGCCAGATGCTGAGAGTGACGACGACGCCAGCGAGCTGCGACTCACCATTGATGGCAAGAACGAGGATGGTAGCGACCGTGTTACCAACGTGGGCGCCACATTCAACGGCGAGGACATTGAGATCTACAGCTATATCGAGAAAGCTATCTTGCTGGGCAAGACCGCTATCTACAACGTGCTCACTCAGGGCGATGGTGTGAATCCCGCTAGCCAGGACAACATCCTCATCGCTCAAAACTTCATGGAGAACTTCATCCTTGAAAACGCCTTCATGAGCATGAAGGGCGTTGATGGCAAAGACGCCGTCTATGCCTACGCTCACATCCCCGAGCTACCATCCGAGGTGGTTAACGCCATGGTAGGTCACATCACCGGTGTGAACAATGCCGACGACTGCTGGCAATATGGCGTGAACTATGTGAAGCAATATCTCACCGGTGGCACCGACAACACACTCAAGTCCTATATCCTTGCCAACATCGACAACATCAAACCTGGCGTGACCTACTACCTGGGCGCCGAGCAGAACGACACATTCGACTACTACCCCAAGGGCAGTGGCAATGGTCTGGAGGCCGACTTCAATGCCATTAAGGACAACGACTGGTATCAGTGGGGATTTGACGTTGAGGAGATTGAGCCCGAGAACCTCACCAGTGGCACCTACAAGGTGCGCAACGTTGAGACCGGCGACTACGTGAAGGTCACAGGTCCCTACTATGCTCGCCCATTTGAGACCGAGGACAATGCCAGCGAGATTCATGTAACCTATGCCGGCAAGCTCGACGACGGTAGCTACAAGGTTACCAACCTCAGCTCTACCTATACCGATGACAATGGCAAAGTGAGAACTGTCGACATCTTGAGCTACATCAACAAGGCTATCTTGCTGGGCAAGGGCGCCATTGCTGCTGTACTCAAAGAAATGTCGGAACAGGAAGACATTGAGTATGCTCAGGACTACATGGAGAAGTTCGTTCGCGACAATGCCTACATGCGCATCAAGCCCGTGACCGGCACCAACTATGTCTATGCCTACGCCACCATCCCCGAGATCCCCTACGACGTTTATCACGAGATGTATCGTCATGGCGTGATCGACGATGAAACCAAGGAGGCTGCATGGGTCTATGGCGTGAACTACGTGAAGCAATATCTCAGCTCTCACGGAACCAACAGCACACTCGCTGCCTACGTGCTCAACAATATCGACAAGATTGAGCAGGGACACACCTACTACCTGAGCGAGGACACCGACCAGACATTCGGCTACGTTGACGCCGAGGACTTCAGCACTACCAACACCCGCCTACAATGGGGTATCGACCTGCAACAGGAAGACCAGCCTGTGGAGAGCGACTTCTACAAGATACACAATGTGGGGCAAGACAAGTATGTGCACGTTGAGGGCATGTACTATGCTAAGGTAAACGTTGATGAAGACAATGCCACACCCATTCAGGTTACCGTGGGTGAGCAAATGAGCGACGGCTCCTACAAGGTTACCAACCTCGTGGGCGACGGTCACGACGTGCAGCAGTACATCCAGCACGCTATCGAGCTGGGCGAGGCCGTGATTGACAAGGTGCTCACAGGGCGTTCCACACCCGAGCACATAGCACAAGCTAAGGCACGCATGCGCGAGTTTATCGAGGCTAACGCCTTCATGCAGATTCGCCAAGTGCCCGGCGAGGAGAATGCTTACTATGCCTACGCCACCGCTCCCGTCATCCCCGACGATATCGTTAATGAATGGCGCAAGAAGTATCCATCGTTCAATGGCACCATGTGGCAGTGGTGCGTGACTAAGGTTAAGGAATATCTCACCGAGCACAGTGGGCAGGGTGGCACCAACAGCACACTCATTGCCCTCGTGCGTGCCAACATCGACAACATCAAGGAAGGTCACACCTACTACCTCAGCGCCGAGAGCAACGGCACCTTCGGCTACGAGGACGCAGCAACTGTCGACCTGCAAAACACTAACTTCTGGTGGGGCTTCGCCGACGCTGTGAAGGCCGAGCCCGTGAATGGCTATTTCCGCATCAAGAATGCTGGGCAGGATGGCAAGTATGTTCTCGTTACCGGTCCGTTTAGCGCTGCTCCCACCGCTTCGCTCGACGAGGCATTGACCGCTGCCGGCACTGTAATCTACCTGGGCACAGGCGAGACCAAGAACACCAAGACGCTACCCATCAGCAAGCTTCGCTCTCAGGGCGTTGACGTGGGCGACTACATGTTGCTCATCAACGACATGCTGGGCATTATCGCCGACGCCGGCGTGAAGGTTGTTAACGACAAGATTGCCGAGAATCCAAACTATAGCCAGTATGCCGGTCTTGTAGAGCCACTGGTTAAAACTTTGGTTGGCACCCTCGATCTCAACCTCTACACCGCCCCCGTCATCACCACAACTGGCAAGCAAGCCTATACCCTCGAGGTTAACATCCCCGACCTGGCTGAGTATTGCGACCTGGCTAACACCGCTCTCAGCGCCATTGGCAAGGACAAGACCGCGCTGGTCAACAAGCTCAAGGCCATGGAAGCTGAAGCTACCCAAAATGGAAACTCCATGATGGCTAAGCTATATAACATCGCATGGCGCACAGCTCAATATCTTGACGCCCCCGACGAAATGTGGGCTAAGCTCAAAGAGAACGCTATACCCTATGTGCAGAGCTACTTCATTGATGGCAACGGCAACACCGGCGGTGTGGGGCTGCAACCTGCTATCGGACAACTGCTTCTCAACGCTCTGCAGCGCCCCGACTTCAACTATGGCACTACCTATTGCCTGCGCCAGGATGCCGATGGCACATTTGGCTACGACAGCAAGGATGAGCTTGCCAACGTTGATGCCGGCAAGTGGTTGCTCGAGCCTTTCGACACCGAGGATCCAAACTACGACGCCGGGGCACATCAGCCATTCTACCTCAAGGCCGACATGGCTCAAGCCACTATAACCGACGTGGAAGGTGAGGGTGTGACCAACGTGGGCGATACCTACTACTTCACCACAGCTTACCTCGACTTCGACGCTAAGATTGAAAATGGCAACCACCCAGTGGATGTTTATACAATCTCTGAGACCAAGAAATTGACATCGCAAGTTGTTGCCGTTGGCGACAAGCCTGCACGTACCAACGTTTACTATGTTGCCAAACTCAATAAAGTTGAAGGTGATGTGATTCCTGCTCAAACACCAGTGGTGGTTCGCACTAAACTTGCTCCCACCGAGGCCGAGGCCGAGCTCAACGTTACTCTGCGACCAAGCGGTGAGCCCACCAAGCCCGCTGTTGAGACCGCAAGTCTTAGCCAACTGAAGGAAATGCTCAAGGAGCTGCTCTATTCTAAACTCGGCATTCAAGATGCAACAACCATGGGCATCCGTCCAAAGGTTATCTCCGAGCAAACAGAAGGAAACCTCCTCGTGGGATCGTTCTTTGGAAATGAATTGCCTAATGGAGAGGAGAATAACTATCTTGAATTAAGGAATGACACCTTTAATTCTGAAACTCCTTCGGAAGATAATGACTATAAAGTTCTGGATATGAAAGGACTTGGTTTCTGGAAGAGCAGAGATGGCTTAACTGAGCTGGAAGGAAATAAGGCTTACCTTTATGCATCAGGCTTAACTGATTTTAAAGGTACCACATTTGATAACAGTTCTGTTGGTGATGCTCCTGGTTACATCTTTGACTATCAAGATGGAACCTTCACTCGCATTGACAATGTAGACGTTGACAATGCTAAGGAAGTGAAGATGGTTCGCTACTACAATACCCTGGGTGTTGAGAGCACCACTCCATTCACTGGCGTGAACATTATTGTGACCACCTTCACCGATGGCACTCGTGCCGTGGTTAAGGCAATCAAATAATTAAAGTCTATCATTAATCAACAAGGGTAGGTAAATGCGCCTACCCTTTTATTCAATTCAACAAAATGAAACGGTTTTTTTTGTTATTTTTCATTATAGCTTGTTTCTTTTCAACCATCTTTGCTCAACTTGGAAGTAAGGGGTATTATAGAATTAAAAACAAGCAAACAGGAAAATATGCATCTATTGTTGATAATGAATTTAGTGCGGCACATATTATTAATGGCATTGGTGGCTCTAATTTATTAGACAATTCAGATGTAACATTTGAAGGTCAAAGCATGCCGGCCTATGATGCGGCCTTTATTAAAGCCGGAAGATTAATAGCTAAGGATATAAAATTATATGATGCTGGCGTTTCTAACTATGACACAGGAAGTGTTATTTTAATTTCGGTTTACAAGCCAAGCACAAAAGAATATGATTTAAGTGCTCAAGATGTCAAGCTTAGTGAAATCACAAAGCAAGGCACTGGATTATCATATGGAGGACAGGCAACAATTCCTGCTACCTATGTCATAATTGATGGTAATAACTCAACAAATACCTATACTGCGTCAATGCACTTGACCGCTTCCGGAAGAATGATTTTTATTTCTCGAACAATGGATTTAGGCACTAAATTCTTTGTTGATAATAATGGCGTGTTTAGCATAGATGACAGCGGAACTGCAAATAATCATGGGGAGTGGGAAATTATACCAGTTAATCAAGCTAATATAGAAACAAATTATTTGGCTATTAAAACTATTGCTGCAAATGAACAATATGGAAAATATTATACCACATTCCGTGCCGCGTTTCCTTTTAAGGTTCCAGATATAGATTCGCAAACGCTAAAAATTTATACAATTCCAACACAACCAACCTCAGGAGCCATTCTTGAAGAAATTTGGCAAGAGATACAAAAAGGAACTTCGGTGCCGGCTGGCTTGCCAGTAATTGTAGAAAGTGATAATTTGAGCGATGCTTTTAATAAGATTATTCCAACAACAGCATCTGTAGACTCAAGAACAACGGGTTTATATAACAATTATGGTGTTAATGACAATGAAGTAGATGTAGGTTTTAAAAATCATGGCACTTATAAACCAACAAACCTTAATGAGGGTACTCTTGACAAGGTGGGCTATTTCAAAGTTAAGAAATTTAGTGATACTGACACCTATAAAAATGGTGGTAAACTATATAAGTTTGGTATCAATAGTGAAGGGCGAGTCGGTTTTTGGGATGAAGTCGCTGCTAATGAAATAATTAACGGCAATGAGGCTTATTCTACTGTGCCTTGCGCTTTATTCGCAGCACCTATAGAGACTGAATTAAAGACTTTGCCTGATGATACCGAAAATGGTTATCGCATTACCGACCCGTTGATAGTTGCTTATCCCGACATTGAGCGTGGTGTTATCTATGCAAAAGACGACAATGGTGCTCCATCGCAGGAAGCTAATGAAGGCGAGACAGATTTTGTTGCTGATCGTTTTGGTGACCGTGGTCACTATGGCGATTTCAGTAACTGGGTTGCTGTGAAGGTCTCCAACTGGCCCTCGGACTTGAAGAAAGACGACAAGATAGATGTAATGGGCAAGGTTATCGATGTTGTCAACCGCACCATTCAGGGTCGTGCAGTGAAACGTACCGATAATGCTACCTTTAATGCCAACACCTATTGTGTTGTGAACTTCATGGGTGAGCAGCATGTTACGTCAGCTAATGGCAAGCCTTATTTCTTTGCTACCCCTCAGCCCAACGAGATAGTTCAAATGATTTGGGCTATGTGGGATGAGACTAACAATTGTTTCCGTGTACCCAATCGTAGTGGCTTTGATGGTGCCATTTACACTAACTTCAGTTACTACAATAACACTATGCCCACTCTTGTTGATGGGCATGAATATATGTTCTTGGGTCTAGTTCGCCGCGAGACCGCCACTCAGTCGGTTTTGCTGCAGAGTGCTTCGCCTACTACTCAGTATGTCATCTATCCCCTGTCGGGACTTGAGGATATGAATGACAATGGAATTACTACTGGTACCAGCGAGTTGCAGGTGGAGAAGTCGGTGGTTGGTGTCAAGTACTACAACCTGATGGGTATAGAGAGCGATGCGCCGTTCAAGGGAGTGAATATCGTTGTCACCAGCTATGACAACGGCACTCGTTCTACATCTAAGGTTATAAAATAAGACCATCTACAAGAGATATATCTTTTAAATGAGAATCGTGCGTTTCTTTCCAAGAGGCGCACGTTTCTTTTCTTTGAGTTTCATGTTGTCCTCTAATTTGGTTGTGTGAAAGTTTTTCACTATTTTTGCGGTTTAGAAAATCGTGATGTGACATTAAAACC
>CAMKGM010000097.1 GCA_946412245.1 uncultured Bacteroidales bacterium | reverse complement strand
GTCGCCGGCGGCGACCCCAACCAATCAATCGTTAAGGAAATATTTCTCATTAATCTCACCACCATTCTCAAGAATAAATTTCCTGTACTCCTCGGCAAAAGTAGTCACTTTGTGATGCTCCCGCTGATTCATGATGTACTGCTTTACTACCGGAATCTGTTCTTTGGAGTATGTAAATGCCGCAAAACCTTCGCCCCATCCGGAGAAATGAGGAAAATCAGAGCTATTCTTCAGCCAATTGTTGGTAGAAAATTTCAGCCCTCTCATGAATTCTGACACCGCTATATTAGGTGGAATGGACAAAAGCATGTGTATATGGTCAGGCATACCACCGATTCTATACAATTTACCATTATGAGCATGAATATATCCATGAATATAAGCATACAAATCACGCTCATGTTCAGCCACAATAGTCGGAATGCTCCGGTATGTGCGCCACACAATATGATAAACAAGATTGGTGTAACTCATAGTGCAAAGTTAAATGAAAGTAGTGAAAAATACAAATTGAGGAGGAATTGGGGTCGCCGCCGGCGACGGGCCGGAGGACGGGCTTTACCCCCAGTGCCGCTATCTGCGCTCGCTATCGCTCACTATGATAGCGGTACTGTGGGTTACTCAAATGGCACCCTCACGGGTGCTCGCTGCGACAGCAGGCTTTTTGTGGCTTTTTGTGCTTTTCGAGAGGATTTACATACTATCTCAAAGGAAACACTCCGTAGTTTATTCACTGTGTGATTACTATAGCATCTGCATCTCTCCTGCATTATCTTTGCCACACAACCACGCTCTTTGACATAGTTTTCCTACTAGCCCTATCGCACGAAAGTACACAAAAACGTTATCGAATGCGGTACAATATATCACGAACGCAGTACAATCACTAAAAACCACTTTGCTAAATATCAACATTTTACGCAAAAATCCCAAAATTTCCCGGTTTTCCCAAGATTCCCGCCTTTCCCAGACTTCCCAAATGTTCCCATTGTAAAATGCATTCAAAAACTGAAGTGCGATTTTTTTAAGCAAAAAAATGAGTTGTAGTGAGAAAATGGTTATCTTTGCAGTTGCATCATGTTTCGTGGTGTCATTGTCGTGCAATGAAGAAGGTTCTCAAATACATATTTCACTACGACCACCTGATTATTGTGGTCATGGCGTTATTGCTCACTTTCTTGTTCTCGCTTGTCTTTGATGCGTTGGGCTTGAAAAACCCGTACAAGAAGAGCGTATCGGCACATTCGTTTGTGCAGACATTCAATAGATATGCTGCAACCCGGGAGAAAATTGCGACATCGGACAATGTGGTGGTTGTGGATGTTGGCGGAGGACCCAACCGAAGCAAGATGGCTGCAGTGCTGAATAAAATTGACAGTCTGCAACCTATGGCAGTGGGTATAGATGTTATTTTTGCTCGTCCCGGAGAGAAAGCTGTTGATGAACAACTGATGCAAGCAATCAATTCGATGAAGCAACTTGTGGTGCTTGGGTGTGCAAAACCGGAGGGATCGTCAAATGAGTTGAAGTCTTATTTTGCCGATTCGCTGGGAATCAAGAGTGGTCACGTGATGCTGGGCATTGACGACAAAGAGGTACTTACTTTCAGAGCCATTCAAGATGGTGATACAGCAATGGTGGCATACTTGAACAGGATGTGGAACGAATACTACGACATCAAGGAACCTTTCAGCTTGCGCGAAGATCCCATTCTGATAGACTACAACGTTGATTGTGCGGTTGTGTCGGCTGACAATCTCGACAGCTGTGCCGAGATGATAGAAGATCACATTGTGTTGATAGGCGATGCGTCTTCGGGCAGTGACATCAAACGTGTGCCAACGGAAAAAGGGGTGATGCCGGGTGTGATGGTTCATGCTTTGTGCCTTGAGACACTGCACTCGATGGAGGATTATCCCAAGACGGTGTCGTTTGCCTGGAACCTCTTGCTGGCATTTGTGTTGTGCTACGTGATGGAGTTGCTCCTCTCGCTTGTGCAGACCAAGTTGCCCAACACTCGCAAACCGTGGGCGATATTCCTAAAAGAGTGGGTCAAGAACAGTTACCTCACTAACATAGTGCTGTTGCCTGTGTTGGCGGTGATAACAATCCTCTTGATGAACGCTATGCTTCATGGCCGAAATTATGAGCTCACGTTAATCTTCACTGCGGTGGTGCTGGTTGTTGAGGCTCGTAACATCTACAAGGCGGCCATCACGGCATTGCGTGTGAAGCATAACTGGGCATTTTTAAGAAATTCATTAATTCCATAATAAATAACAAATTATGAAAAAATCAATCTTATTATTGACTGTAATCCTGCTTTCGGCATTGACAGTGGTCATGGCCAAGACCTACTATGTGGAAAAGGCTTTCTGTGTGAAAGTGAAAGGCCAAAAAACCTTGCTGCAGTCGGGAGCAACAATTGATGCAAATACCCATATCACAGTAATGCAAGATGGCGTGCTGGTGTTCGTTGACAAGGAGACGGGCAAACGCTGGATGGTGAAGAAGAAATTCTCGGGAAAAATAAAGAAACTGGCCAAGCCGGTTGAGAAAGACGTGGTGACAGTGACAAAATCCTATTTCCACTCTTTTACCAAGCCTGTCTTGAAGACTTCATCGGAGATGGGGGCAGTGCTGGGGTCGGTGATGGCGCCCGGAGTGGGTGTGGGTGTACCGCCTGAAGAGACGCTCGAAAATGACTCGACCTACAAGATGGACCTCTCGGTGGCAGCTACCCCCGATTCCATTACATTTTATGTTATAGAATAGTTCTGTGAATTATTTGGATTGTTGCTGCCGGTGTCGTGCGGCGATGGCCTCGTATTCCGGATTGCCTTCGCGCAAGAGACGGTTGTAGCGCTCATCATCATAGATGACCTCAAGAGCGGCTTTGAGGTCGGGATTCTCATGATTGACGACGATGGTGTAGGCCTCCTGGTCGCTGAACGTGTCGCGTGCAATCAGGGCTTTGAGATAGGTGCGTAGCACACGCCGACTGGTATTGTATTGCTCTTCGTTGTAGGTCACTTTCTCTTTTTCGCCGGCGGCGATGAGTTGCTGCATCATGTCGTCGGTAACGGTAAAGTTCTTGTCGAAGTCGTTGACCGTAGCATATTGTTTCTTAATGCTTTTGCGATTCTTGTCGACATAGTCAATGGCGTACTGGTAGATGACTCCTTTAGCCACCAAATCGCGGTAGTAGGTGCTATACTCGCTGGTGTCGAGCGGCACGAATACGTCGGGCATGATGCCACCGCCGCCGTAGATGGGCCGGCGGTTTTTGAGGGTGGCGTAGCGCAGCGAGTCGTTGAACTGAATGCTGTCAACGCAGTAGTATTCGCCTTCCTTTGAGCGGTTCACGATATCTTCGCTGTAGGCTTTCTTGTCGCCCTTGACATAGGGTTTCTGGATGCATCGACCCGATGGGGTGTAGTAACGAGCCACGGTGAGGCGCATCATGGAGCCGTCGTCAAAGCGAATGGGGCGCTGCACGAGTCCCTTGGCAAAGGTGCGACGACCCACCACCACGGCGCGATCCCAGTCCTGCATGGCTCCGGCGAAAATTTCAGAGGCCGAGGCACTATACTGGTTGACCATGACCACCATCTTCAAGTCTTTGTACTTGCCGTTGCCGAGGGCGGTAGCCTCGTTGCGAGGCGAGGAGTTGCCCTGGGTGTAGACAATGAGTTGGCCACGGTCCATGAACTCGTTGCTCATTTCAATAGCTGAGTTGAGGTAGCCGCCTCCATTGTCGCTCAGGTCGATGATGACCTGTGTCATGCCTTGTTTGTTGAGTTTGTCAAGCGCCTGCATCATCTCGTCGTAGGTTTTTGCACCGAAGCTGGAGATGCGAATGTAACCGGTGCAAGAGTCGAGCATATAGCTGGCATCAACGCTGTACAGGGGTATTTTGTCGCGTGTGATTTTGAATGTGATGAGGTCCTTGGCGTTGCCGCGTTTCACCTTGACGGTCACCTTGGTGCCCTTCTTGCCACGCAGCTTCTTTTGGATGTCGCTGTTCTTGATTTTAACGCCTGCGATGGTGGTGTCGTTGACATAGATGATGCGGTCGCCCGGCAAGATGCCCACTCGCTCTGACGGTCCACCCGGAGTGGTCTGGATGACGTAGAGCGTGTCCTGCTTCATATTGAACTGAATGCCAATGCCGCTGAACTCGCCTTGCAACGGTTCTTCCATCTCTTTGGTCTCCTTAGCATCGGTGTAGCTGGAGTGGGGGTCGAGTTTGTCGAGCATACCCACGATGGCATCTTCAACCAGTTTGTCCTCATTGACAGTGTCAACGTAGAGGTTGGCGATGGCATATTGTGCGTTCATGAGCTTCTGCAGTGCTTTAGGCATGGATTGCCTTGCTCCCAGCACAAAGGCGACGCAGATTGCTGCGAGTGTGAATATGGCGGTTTTCTTCATTGTGGTTTTATGAGAGTTGTAGTAATGTGATTGTTATTGATGTTTGTTTGAAATCCAGTGTTCGGGCACGAGTTGCCAGTCGGTGTTATGGGGCAGATAGGAGGTGACATCTTGCCCATACTTGACCAGTTCGCGCACAATGCTGGAACTGATGTGGCTATACTCGGGCAGGGTGTAGAGCAAGATGGTCTCAATGCCTGAGAGTTCGCGGTTTACTTCGGCCATATTCATCTCGTTCTCAAAGTCTTGAATCATGCGCACGCCGCGCAGCAGGAAGTTGGCGTTGTGTTCGCGAGCCGCGTCGGTAGTGAGTCCGGTGTAGGTGATGACCTTGACTTTAGGCTCATGGGCGAAGGCTGACTCAATGAGTTGCTGACGGAGGTCCATGGAGGTGAGTGCCTGCTTGTTGATGTTCACGCCAATGGCGATAATGATTTCGTCAAACAGGGGTAGGGCGCGAGTAACGATTGATTCGTGTCCGCGAGTGAACGGGTCAAACGAGCCCGGGAACAGGGCGATGCGTCGCTCCTGTCGATCAGTGGATTGTGATGTCTTCATCATCTTCAATAACTAAGTTGTCAACAATAAATTCCTGGCGCTCCATGGTGTTCTTGCCCATGAAGAAGGCGAGCATGCTGTTCACGGCATCTTCCTTGCGCAGGTGCACGCGGTCAAGTCGCATATCGGGACCGATAAAGTCCTTGAACTCCGGTGGCGAGATCTCGCCGAGACCTTTGAATCGGGTGATTTCGGCATTCTCACCGAGTTTGTTGATGGCTCTAACTCGCTCCTCGTTGTTGTAGCAGTAGTAGGTTTCCACCTTCTGCTCCTTGGCCTCCTTGCCGGCAGCGCGACTCTTGCGCTTGGCCTCCTTGCGGTTGCGCACGCGGAACAGAGGGGTCTGCAAAATATAGAGGTGTCCGGTCTTGATAAGTTCGGGATAGAACTGCAGGAAGTAGGTGAGCAGCAGCAGGCGAATGTGCATACCGTCGACATCGGCATCGGTGGCGATGATCACCTTGTTGTAACGCAGTCCGTCGATGCCGTCGTCAATGTTGAGGGCGGCCTGCAAGAGACCGAACTCCTCATTCTCATACACCTTTTTGGGAGGCAACCCAAAGGTGTTGAGCGGTTTGCCGCGGAGCGAGAATACGGCTTGCGTCTCCACATCGCGAATGGTGGTGATAGAACCGCTTGCCGAGAGGCCCTCGGTGATGAACAGCGAAGTCTCCTCACGGCGGTCCACCTTGCCGGCGCGATTGTCATTAAAGTGCACTCGGCAGTCACGCAGCTTGCTGTTATGCAAGGCCACCTTCTTGGCGCGCTCGCGTGTGAGTTTGGTCACACCGGCAATGGCCTTGCGCTCACGCTCGCTCTCCATGATTTTCTTGAGCATGATCTCGGCCGTTTCGGGGTCCTTGTGCAGGTAGTTGTCAACCTCACGCTTCACGAAGTCGTTGATGAATTTATAGATGGTGGGGCCGTCCTTCCACATGACATTGCTGCCCAGTTTAATCTTGGTCTGTGACTCAAAGACGGGCTCCTCAACCTTGATGCTCACAGCGGCCACGATGCCGTTGCGAATGTCGCTGAACTCAAAGTTCTTGCCGTAGAATTCCTTGATGGTGCGTGAAAGCACCTCGCGGAATGCCGTTTGGTGCGTACCGCCTTGAGTGGTGTGCTGGCCGTTGACAAACGAGTAGAACTCCTCGCCCTTTTGCTCGGCGTGCGTCACCACAATCTCTATGTCGTTGTCCTTGAAGTGCATGAGCGGGTACAGCGGGTCGTTGGTCATGTTCTCCTTCACAAGGTCGCACAGGCCGTTGCGTGAGTGATAGCGCTTGCCGTTGAAGTACAGCGACAAGCCGGTGTTCAAGAACGAGTAGTTTTTGATCATCGTTTCGATGATGTCTTCACGAAACTCGTAGTTCTTGAAGATGCTGCCGTCGGGCTTGAAGCGCACCAGCGTGCCGTTATCCTCGCCCTCGTCGGCGGCAATGATTCCACTCTCGCTGACCACCAAACCTTCTTTATAGGTAACGCTAGCGCACTGGCCGTCGCGCACCGAGCGAATGTAGAAGTCGCTCGACAGGGCGTTGACCGCCTTGATACCCACGCCGTTGAGGCCCACGCTGCGCTTGTAGTTCTTGGAGTCGTACTTGCCGCCGGTGTTCATCTTCGACGAGGCATCTTTCACCTGGTTCAGGGGTATGCCACGGCCGTAGTCACGAATGGTGACAGTGCCGTCTTCCACATCCACGCTGATGGTGGGCTTGGCAAAGCCGGTGTTATATTCGTCAACGCTGTTGTCGATAACCTCTTTCATGAGCACATAAATGCCATCGTCGCTCTGCGAGCCGTCGCCCAGTTTACCAATGTACATACCGGGACGCAGACGGATGTGCTCGCGAGGGGACAGAGTTATGAGCTCTTCGTAGCCTCCGAAGTCGGAACTCTGGCGTTCAATGTCGTTTAATTCAATGTTGTCAGCCATTATTGGTTGTTAAAAATGATAATTCTGAAATAACTGACAAAGTTAGCAAAAAAAATCGTGCGGAATGTTGGATTATCATTTTTTTGCATTTATGCCGACCATAAAGTGCCTACGGCAGAACCACGAAGGGCTCGCAACCGAATCAAAATCTTTCAAATCGGAACAAATCTAACAAGATGTTTTGGTCGCCCTGCGGGCTTAAAATTGCTGCGCTTCGCTTGCCCTTCGGGGTTACGATGAGTTTTGCTGCCTATCGGCACCGCACGCCACTTCGTGACTCGTGCTGCAAAATCATCGTGAGCAAGATTTGGTTCCGTTCGGTCGCGAGCACTTCGTGGTTCGCTTCGCATCATGGTGGGGTTTTTTGCTCGGTTATCGCCTGCGGCGATAGGGCCATAGCGAGTGATATGTGCTGCTCCATCTCCCCGAGCGATTCGTGGTTCGTGTCTCATGGGAACAAGTCGGAAGACTTGGAGGTGTGCGAAACACATTGTGCGTTCCAGTTCGGAGGACTGGGACGCACTGTGTGCAGCGATAGCCACAGTGAAAGGCATGTCGTAGATATGCCTCTGTTGTGTGAAAACGGAAAATCATGGGTCAGCGGATATTTCCGGTTGGTGAGTCTGTCGTTTCACGAATATAGTGTAG
>CAMKGM010000096.1 GCA_946412245.1 uncultured Bacteroidales bacterium | reverse complement strand
GTCCAAAGCAGTAAAGATTGCCGGCGGAACGATGTTGATGTTGATGACAGCCTTTGGCATCTACTGCACCCACATTATTGTAAACATGTATTCCTGCAAGACGATAGAGCAGCTTGAGGAATGTAGATTTGTAAAGATAGGGCCAATGGGAATGGATGGAGTAACCACGTTGCTCTATTCCTCTCATGCCCTGCAGCTGACAAGCGAAAATGTGACCATGTCAAGAAAACTCACACTTGAAGAAGCACATCATGGCGATGCCCGATTGGTAACGATGGACTCGACAGTTAATATTGTGCTGATTATCGGTGAGTCTTTTATCAAGCACCACGCCTCAATTTATGGTTATGAACTGGAAACGACTCCATATTTAAAAAAAGAGCAGGAACTTGGCAATCTTGTGGCCTTCAACGATGTGATATCTCCTTACAATACCACGGCAAGTGTGCTCAAGAACATGCTTTCATGCAACACTCGAGGCGAGCGATGGTGGAAAGCCCCATTGCTGATGGCATCGCTCAGGCGTGCAGGCTTCGATGTGTTTATTTGGGACAATCAGTGGCATCAGCCAGGATGGGCTGCTGGAACATTCACGTTCTCGATGGAGACGTTTTTCTACAATAAAGAGGTGATTGATGCGTGTTATACGTCGACCAATGAGCAATATTTCGATTACGATGGAGAATTGGTTGCCGACTTTGACAAAAAGATAATGAAAACCGGCAAACTGGGACGTTACAACTTTATCATTTTCCACTTGATGGGACAGCATTTCGAACTTGACGAACGTTACCCTGAGAGTTTTACTCATTTTACTGCCGACAGCATAAAAAGAAAAGCTCCTTATCTCACTCCAGGTGCCAAAGATGCCATAGCAAAATATGATAACGCAACACTCTATAACGACTTGGTTGTTGAAGAAATCTTCAACTTGCTTAGAGCAACCAACAGTGTGGTAATCTATGTGTCGGACCATGGTGAGGAAGTCTATGATTATCGCAATAATAAGGGTCGCACTAATATTGACGACAGTTCCTCGGGCGATAAAAACGCTATGTTTTTAAAGTATGAGCATCAAGTGCCTTTTGTCATTTGGATGTCGCCAGCGTTTAGGGCTTCTCATCCTGAGCAGTCGAGGCTTGTTGAGAGTGCAGTCGATGTTCCGTTTATGAACACCGATGTAAGCCAGGTAATATTATATTTGGCACAAGTACAGACTAAATATTATAATCCTTGCCATAATCCACTGAGTCCACAGTTCAATCCCGGTAAGCGCATCATCTATGACAGGCTCGACTATGACGAGTTGATGAAGATCCGTTCAAAGTGACGAAAGGTATTGTGGCAGAAAGGAAAATTAGCTATTTTTGCACAGAAATAATCATAAAAAACTTGATAACAATGAAAAAAGCGTTATTATTACTTGTGATAGTTGGCATGGCCGTTGGAGCCGTTGCTCAGCCCCGTCATCATCGTGGAAGACCGCACCATGATCGCGGCATGCACCGCATCATGAAAACCAATCCCAAGGCACCAGAGTTCCTGAAACAAGGCGACAAGATTGCCATACTCTCGCCTTCGAGTGTTCCTACAAAGCTGGATATTATCGACAAGGGTGCCGACGTGCTTCGTCAATGGGGATTTAAGACGGTGGAAGGCCGTTATGCACGTAGCAATTACCACACCTATGCAGGCACTCCCGAGCAGCGAGTGAGCGATATAATGTGGGCACTTCGTGACCCTGAAATCAAGGCTATTATGTGTTCTCGTGGCGGCTATGGCTCGGCCAACGTGCTTAATCTGCTCCCCCTTGACAGCCTCGCCAAGTACCCCAAGTGGATTATCGGTTACAGCGATATTACCGGCTACCTGAGTGCCGAAGTTCGTGCCGGCAACATGGCGATTCATGGCAACATGTGTGGCCGTCTTGCCGAGACAGGCGGCACTGACCAGCCAAGCTTGTGGCTCCGCGACATGTTGATGGGCAAGATGCCCCATTATGAGGTTCCCGGGAATGAGTACAACAAACCCGGCAAGGCAAGTGGCATTTTGATAGGTGGCAACATGTGTGTCTATGGCGACATTGCCGACACTCCCTATGACTTCCTTGACCGCAGTTTCATTGACGGTCGTGACATTATACTTTTTATCGAAGAAGTTGAGGAGCCTTATTCCCGCATCGACCGCATGTTTCAGCACTTGATTTTGCGTGGGGCAATGGATAAAATCAAGGCACTTGTGGTGGGTCGTTTCGACGGTTGCAAGCCTTCGCGCGGTTATAACTCGGTCTTTGAGTTCATTGCCGAGTATGTCAAGGACTACAACATTCCCATTTGCTACGATTTCCCTGTTGGTCACGATGAGAGTTGGAACTATCCCGTCATTGAAGGATGTCCTGTGACCCTTGAGGTGAGCAAAGACAAGGTGACAATGGACTTTATTGGTTTATAACTTACGGTTTGCAGTTTGGAAGCCATGCGTCACATCATAGTAGACGACAGTCTGGCAAGAGTAGGAATGCCACAGTTTGCCGGTTACATGTGCCATGCCTATTGCTACGAGGGGCATTGCACACTGGATTATCAAGACAAGCCTTTGCGCTTTGAGGCAGGCGATTGCATGATACTGCCACGCCGTGGCGACTTGGTGAAGAACCTGAGAGGAAGTGAAGATTTTGCAGTAAGAACCATTTATGTGACTCAGGAGTTTATAGAGTTGTCCACACCGCGGTCCAATTATGGCATGAAGGGACATCTGTCGCTCTATGAAAATCCCATCATGCGACTCACTCCAGAAATGCAGCAGCGTTGCATCCATAATTTCGAGGTAATTAGTCGACGATTGTCACAGCCTCAGCACAAGTTTTATCACGACGTGCTCATGAATGCAGTGCAGACAATGATACTCGACTTTTTTGACTTCCATGCCACGCTTTATGGTTTCGACCGTATCACCTCGCATTACAATCAGCTCATGGAGCAGTTCCTTGAGATGCTCGAGCGTGGTGACTTCAGGCAGAACCGTGACATTGGCTATTATGCCGACAAACTCTGTGTTACGCCGAAATACCTCAGTGAGGTATGTAAAAAGGTGAGCGGCCTGCCCGCTAACTACTGGATAACTCGCTTCACGTCGCTTGATATAAGTCGTCAGTTGCGCGACCGCTCGCTGTCTTTTTCCGACATCAGCGATATGTTCGGTTTCTCTTCACTCTCCCATTTCAGTCGTTATGTACAGACCAACTTAGGTGCCAAGCCGTCGGATTTTAGGGAATAAATGCGCCTTACTTCTCAAAAAACGAAAATCCGAATTTGGTAAAATCCCCCGAAAATTGTGTTAGTGCAGTTTCGGGGGATTGTAGTACATTTGCATCATCAAACTCAAATAAACAATAAAAACAATGGATTTCAGAATGCAAGACCGCATGGAGTTGAAGGCATTAGTAGACTTCTATGCAACCGAGAGTGACAAGAACAACCAGGACTGCTATGTGGAGATTTTCCGTCCCGACATTAAGCTTGATGTCTATTTTGGTGACAAGCTGGGCATGCAGGCCCGCGATGTACAGGACATGATTCGCCAGTACAAGGCATTTGGTGCCGCCAAGGTGTCATTCCACATGAACGGACAGCAGAACGTGGACTTCGTGGATGAGACTCACGCCACAGGAACTTGCTATGCTCTGGCTACACTGGTTACAGAGCAGGACGGCAAGGACGTGCTGACTACCCACGCCGTACGTTACTACGACAAGTACGTGAAGATTGAAGGCCGCTGGTGGATTGCCGAGCGTGAGCAGCACTTCGAATGGTCAACAAATCAAAACTTAGGATAACCACCATTGTAAAGGAAAGATGAAACAGGTAGTAGTTCTTGTGGGTGCCGGCAGCATAGGCCAAGCCATTGCTCGCCGTGTAGCAGCTGGCAAGCACATTGTGTTGGCCGACTATAGTGTGGAACATGCCGAGCAAGCAGCAAAGACAATGGAAAATGCAGGTTTTGAATGTTCTACTATCAAGTGCGACCTTGGTTCAAAGGAAGACATCATGGAGTTGGTGGAGTATGCTACGAGCAAGGGTGAGGTGACGAACTTGGTGAATGCCGCTGGCGTGTCGCCTTCACAGGCTTCTGTGGAAGAGATTCTGCGCGTTGACCTCTATGGCACGAGTGTACTCTTGGAGGAATTTGGCAATGTGATTGCCGAGGGTGGCAGTGGCGTGATTATTTCCTCGCAGAGTGGCCACCGTTTGCCAGCCTTGCTGCAGGAACAGAACGAGGCACTGGCTACGACTCCTGTAGATGAACTATTAGAGTTGCCGTTCCTTAAGGAAATCAACGACACGTTGAAAGCCTACCAGTATTCCAAGCGTTGCAACGTCTTGAGAGTGATGTATGAGGCCACCCGTTGGGGCCGTCGTGGTGCCACCATCAACTCTATTTCCCCCGGCATCATCATTACCCCCTTGGCTAATGACGAACTGCATGGTCCGCGTAAGGATGGCTACTTGAAGATGATAGAGGGAATGCCCGCACGTCGTGCCGGAACACCCGATGAAGTTGGTGACCTGGCCGAATTCCTGATGTCAAGCCGTGGACGTTTCATCAGTGGTGCCGACTTCCTTATTGATGGTGGTTGCACGGCCAGTTACTGGTATGGCGACCTTCAATATCTGAAAGCTACACATTAAATGACAAAATGAAGCTATTAGTTGGAGACAAAGGTGATGACCGACAAAGAGCAGATAGAAAGATTGTATCGCGAGATGTATGAGGCGATGATCGGTAAGGACACTGCAACATTGAACCGTATCCATGCCGATGACTTCGTGCTGACCCACATGACCGGGATGCGCCAGTCTAAACAAGAGTATATCCATTCTATCGCCGATGGTACGCTGAACTACTATTCGGCTGAGCATGAGCAGATGGACATCAAGGTCAATGGCGACCGAGCCACCCTAACAGGTCGCAGCCGAGTAAATGCCGCTGTCTTTGGTGGAGGCCGTCACACATGGGCGTTGCAACTGACTTTTGTCTTATCTAAACGAGGCGGTTGCTGGTTTCTCACCAGTTGTCATGCATCAACCTATTAATTGCTGATTTTTTCGAAAGCAATCAACAAAATAGAAAGGCGAAAGTGCGTTGGTTATTAATCGTTGCTCTTTCGCCTCTTTTCTTGTGTTAATCGCGATGGCAAATCGCTATCCTATTTTGCTCACTGTTACAATGGTGGGCGTGCGGTGTTTAATCCTGTGTTTCGCCTGATGCCTGCCTGCTCAAGGTCTCGGTCGGTAACTCTCTGGAACACCACATCGCTGGGTTCGTTGCGGTCTACCACCACCGCGGCAAAAGGCCGTGTGGTGTAGCTCGTCATGTGTCCCTCGCGAATAATGTAGGAATAGTACAGTCGGTCTCCCACGCGGTTGACCATCACCGTCTCGATTTGTGTCTGGCGGCTGGTCTCGGGAAGTATGACGGCTATCACAAACTGATGACGGAAGTCGATGGATGTGGGTTGGCCGTTACGCCCCATCACCGCAGCAGCGCCAAACACGCTCTCGAAGTCTTGCTTGTTGTGAATCACTAACTTGTGAGTGCCACTCTTCATGTAATTGTTCACATAATAGTTGTTCATGGGTGTGTAGTTTGCTGTCACACCTTGCAGATTCACGGCACAAGACGACAAGAGTGCCATTGCCGATACTATGCTGATAATCAATGTTTTTCTCATAATAGACGAGGTTATTTAGTTAATTTGTCGTAGTAGAAATTAAGTACGTCGGTCGCTGCGACGAATGATGACTGCCGGTTGCCGAGCACCATCTCTTGCTTGAGTTGCAACAGTCGCTCCACTTCGGGATCGTTATAGAATCGTGACTTAAGTTGCTCGTTAATAGTCTCATACATCCAGTACTTCTCTTGCTGACTGCGCTTGCGTGAGAAGTATCCGTTACGGTTTACATGCTCGAAGTATCGGTCAATCATATTCCATACTTCGGTAATGCCAGTCTCATAATATCCAGAATAGCACAAAACCTCTGGAGTCCACTTGCTGGGAGGCAAAGGGAAGAGGTGCAGGGCGTTGCGGAACTGCGCCGCCGCCAGATTGGCGCGCTCAATGTTGTCGCCGTCGGCCTTGTTGATGACGATGCCGTCGGCCATCTCCATGATACCTCGCTTAATGCCCTGGAGCTCGTCGCCTGTGCCTGCGAGCTGGATTAGGAGGAAGAAGTCGACCATCGAGTGAACGGCAGTCTCGCTCTGTCCTACACCCACAGTCTCGACAAAGATATTGTTATAGCCAGCTGCTTCACACAGCACAATTGTCTCGCGTGTCTTGCGAGCCACACCTCCGAGCGAACCTGCCGATGGTGAAGGGCGAATGAAGGCTCGTGGATGCACCGAGAGTTTTTCCATCCTTGTCTTGTCGCCAAGGATAGAGCCATTACTGCGCTCACTGCTCGGGTCAATGGCCAGCACCGCAAGCTTGGCATTTTCGTCTTTAAGAACATGGAGTCCAAACACGTCGATTGAGGTACTCTTTCCCGCTCCAGGCACTCCGGTAATGCCTATGCGTCGCGACTGCCCGGTGTGTGGCAGACATTTTTCTATTACCTCCTGGGCAATGGTCTGATGGTCGGGATTAAGGCTCTCAACGAGAGTCACCGCCTGTCCCAGTACAGTTGTGTTGCCCTTTACAATCCCTTCCACATAGTCGTTGACCGTGAGTTTTGGACGGTGTTTGCGCCGTTTCATATAGGGGTTTACGATGGGCATTTGCTCAATGCCGGCATTGACCTGCAGCCCAGAGTATTGATCATCATTCTCGGGGTGCTCGATGTTGGGAGTTTCCACATTGTGATGCTTAGCGATTTCATTTTGCTCCTCTTGAGAGAAAAAGCGCTTGTCGTTCTCGTTGACGGTGTGTTGTGTAACTTTGCTGATTGCCATTTTTAAAATAAAATGTAATAACAAAACCCTTTAAACTTGAAACTTAACTTTTATCTTTTTCTCCAACGACCCTTACGGTGATGCGTGGGTTAGCAGGATCGTTGGTGATGATGGTGAACTGAGAGTTCAGCACGTTGCCGTTGATTTTGTCTGGGTTGATTTTCAGTGAGATAGTGGCTTTCTCGCCATTCTTGACAAGAGTCTTGTCGATAGTTGTTCTTATTGCCTTGTCGGTCGACATTACACGGCGCACTATCAAGTTGTTCCTACCGGTGTTAACAAGAGTGAGCTTGCACTCAGTGACGCTGCTTGCAGCCAAGTTGTCAACAACTATTTTGTCGGTCATGACCGAGCATATTGGTGCATTGGCGCGTTCTTCATCGTTGAGATGAGAGAAATCCTCAACCACGTTGGTTACCACATTGGCATCGGCTGTGGCACATGTCTCGTTGCTGTGGAGGGGACGTGCCGAGATAGTAAGATGGTCATCGTTGATGCCCCATACTGGGGTGTTCAACGAGTTGAAGTAGAAAGTTATAGTGCTCGTACCACCTGGTGGCACCGTGTCGGGAATGGCGCGGGTGTCGATGTGGCTTGTGTTGTTGTCGATGCTTAACACAAGGGTGTCGCGGCTGGCATTGTAGGCTGTAATGAGATTATTGCGCAAGATACCTTTCTTTACCTCTCCTGCCGCCATCGTCAGGCTGGTAAAATGTAAATCACCAGCTGGAACAGGGAAGTAGCGGTTCACCGACTCGGGACTGCCCATCACCTTGCCCTTGACGATTAGGCGTGTCTTGTTGGGCGTAGTGTTAGTAA
>CAMKGM010000095.1 GCA_946412245.1 uncultured Bacteroidales bacterium | reverse complement strand
TTCATGTCTGACTATGACATGGGCGATGGCGGTCACGTGTTCCGCACCTGCTAAGGCAGGGCGCACCCAGCGAGAAGGAGCCACCGCAAGGTGGCTTTTTCTTTGCCCATTGGTGCCGAAGAAACCACACCGACCAAGTACCGACCAAGTTCGATGAGCTATATTCCAGGGAAGCATCTTTAATTAAAACTTTTGGCAGGCAACAACCCAAGGGAACGGAAGTATCAGCTGAGACAAGGAAAAAGGCAAAAAAAGCTTATCGCGATAAGCGATTTTTGTGATTTTCGCTTATTGGAGTAAGCGATTTTTGCCATTTTTCGCTTATTGGAGTAAGCGAAAATGAACAATTGGCACTACCCGCGGATGAGCTATAAGTCCAAAAAATATCGAGTCATAGGTCACATTCTCTCTCTTGATTAGAAAATGATTTTTTGCTCAACATATCATAAAATATAGAAAAAGTATTATATTTGCACCTGTAATTAAATGTTGTCATTATTATGAGTAAGACTACAATGGGTACAAAGTTGCCCAAAAAACTGGAGCAGAAAATGCAGACTGTGGGTGAACAGATCAAACTCGCACGGCTGCGTCGCAACCTAAGCATTGCGCAAGTAGCCGAGCGTGCAACGTGTTCTCCCGTGACGATAACACGTATTGAGAAAGGTACCCCCACGGTGGCCATCGGAATCTATCTGAGGGTACTCTACGCTTTGCAACTTGATGATGATATCCTGTTGTTGGCGCAAAAGGATGAGATGGGCCATGCCTTACAGGATCTCGCCCTAAAACGTCGTGAACGAGCATCAAAAAAGTCATAAGCCATGAGAACGCTATTTGTCTTTGCGGATTTTGACTGGCTGGATGAGCCCATGCTGGTAGGTGAACTTGGCTACGAATCGCTGCGTGGCTCTGACTCGTACTCTTTCAAGTTCGACAATGAGTGGCTGAACAGATTTGGCAACCTGTTCCTGAGCGCCGACATCAACAACTATCCCGGCCTGCAGTACACTCAACCAGACCGAGACATCTTCGGCTGTTTCAGTGATGCTTTGCCCGATCGTTGGGGGCGCTTACTGCTCAACAGACGTGAACAGATTCTTGCCAGGGAAGAAAAACGCCCAATTCGCAAGCTGTCCTCATTCGACTATCTCATGGGTATCGATGATTTTTCTCGCATGGGCGGCCTTCGATTTAAGGAAGATCTCGACGGAGACTTCATTAACACTCAGACAAGCCTGCGCATCCCGCCATTGGCCGATGTCCGTTCATTGGCAGTGGCAAGTATGGAAATTGAAAAAAGCGAAGAACTGAACCAATTGCCCGAAACACGTTGGATCCAGCAGCTGGTTCATCCAGGCACCTCGCTTGGCGGTGCGCGTCCTAAAGCCAGTGTAATCGACAGTGAAGGAAACCTTTACGTAGCTAAATTTCCTTCGAGGAACGATGATTACGATGTGGCCCTGTGGGAACATCACAGCCATCTCTTAGCAAAAGCAGCTGGAGTAAACGCCGCTAGCACGAGTACGATTCAAACAGGCCAGAAGTACCATACCCTCTTGTCAAAACGATTTGACAGGCTTCAAAGTAAACGCCGGAAGCATTTTGCTTCGGCCTTAACCCTTTTGGGCCTGACTGATGGCTGCGATGCAAAGTCCGGCAATGGCTACCTCGACATCGTGGACTTCATCTTGCTTAATTGTTGTGACGTGAACAACAACCTGCGTCAGCTATATCGAAGAGTGGCATTTAATATCGCCATTGGCAACAGTGACGACCATTTCCGCAATCATGGTTTCTTGCTCTCTCCTCGTGGTTGGACGCTGTCACCTGCATATGATATGAACCCGACACTGAATGAATACCAGGCACTGCTCATCAATTCGACTACCAATTATGCCGATCTTGATGTGCTGCTTGAGTCATCAGAGGAATATATGATTAGTAAGGATGAGGCCAAACGCATCATCGATGAAGTAAAAGCAGGGGTTAGCCAATGGAAAGCAATCGCCAAACGACTAGGTATTGCCAAACGTGAAATGGAAATTTTTGAACAGGTATATAGCAAAAACCAGAGATAGATAAATACAACGATTCGATAAGTTAGAGTAGAAATACCCGCATAAATCATCGAATCCGATAAGTTATAATACTGCAACGGATATGAAGAAGAACAAGAATCAACTATACGTGCAGGCCAATAGGGATTGGCTGGTGGCGAAGTCCAAGGAAGACGGCGTGAAGGCGCTACCTAAGGGCGTTTTCTATAAGGTGCTGGCCGAGGGAGACGCAACGAGTGCGACTCCCACGCCCAGCAGCGTGATCACCGCCCATTACACGGGTAAGACCATTGATGGGGCGACTTTCGACAGCAGCCGTGGCGACGTGCCCCTGGCGTGCCGGCTGCGCGACCTCATTGAGGGATGGATCATCGCCATGCAGCAGATGCACATCGGCGACCGATGGGAGGTCTATATTCCCGCCGAAATGGGCTACGGAAAGTTCTCGCAGCCAGGCATCCCCGGCGGCTCCACCCTCATCTTCGACATCGAACTACTCGCCATCAATTAATAAGTATCGGACACAGCATGATAAAACGCTTTTTTCTCATATTATTCTTGGCATTGGGCAGTTTAACCTTATTGGCACAGCAGAATGCAACTGGAATCAGGGGAATTGTCGTTGAGGAAGACGGCACGCCCGTGATGTATGCTTCGGTGGCGATGATTCAGAACGGAAAGGCCGCGGCTGGTGCATTGACCGACACGACGGGCCTCTTCGTCATGAAAGGCGCTTTCAAGGGCAGTTATCAACTCAAGATCACTTCGATAGGCCATGAGGACGTTCTGAAGGACCTCATGTTATCCGACGGCAAGTCACACGACCTCGGACAAATCGTGATGACGGAACGAGCCACGCTACTGGATGGTGTTGTGGTTACAGGACGTCCTGCCGACAAGTCGGTGACTCTGGAAAAGACCAGCATCAATGCTGCCGCATCGATGAGCGCAGCAACGGGATCGGTGCTCGACATGCTCCGCGCCTCATCGGCAGTCTCGGTGGATGGAGCAGGTCAAGTCTCCATACGCGGCAACAGCAACGTGCTCATCCTGGTGGATGGCGTCCCCACTGCACTTGACGGGTTGGGGGGTATTCCCGCTGCCAACGTGCAGAGTATTGACATCGTGACCAGCCCCGACGTGAAATATGACTCGGAGGGAACAGGCGGCATCATCAACATCGTTTCCAAGAAACAGACACAAGATGCCTTCGCCCTGATGGCCTCGGCAAACTACGGCTTCAATAACTTCATGAACGGGAACCTGGCCATGAGTTATAACGCGGGCAAATGGGGCGTTCGCCTGAACTACAACGGCAAATATGAGAAAGACCGCATCGAGAGCGAGCTGCACCGCCAGTTCCTGCAGACAGGCAACAGCATCGACCAAATCATTGACGCTTCAAAGAAGACCACCGGACACAACATCGGCTTGAACGTCAACTATAAAGCGACGAAAAAGGATGTTGTCGTGCTGGATGTCAAGGCAGGCTTCCCTCGCATGAGCAACTATCAGACCTTCCATAATCACTACATCACCGACGGTGTGCCAAGCGACAAGGCTCGTGAGACCGACATCACCTTCAACCGTGAAATGGTAGAGGGCTCACTTACCTACAGGCACATCTACGTGCCTGGAAAGCGCGAGATCAGTACCTCGGCATCGCTGTCGGCCATCAACGGCCACCGCCCATCCTATTACTATGAAGCGGGCCAGATGGTGCAGCGTTCCAGGTCTGGCGGTCATCCGCGAATTGCGGCTTGGCAACTCGACTTCATGACACAGCTGGGCAAGGGCAAGCTGGAGACTGGAGTGAAGATGACCTATCGCCACAACAACATTGACCACAAGATGTACGCGTATGACGAGGCGACTGGCGACTGGCAGTTGTCGATTCCACTGAGCAACGACCTGCGCCACCGTGAATTCATCCCTGCCGCCTACGTCATGTATTCGTCGAAGTGGAGCGATAAACTCACCTATAAGGCTGGACTGCGCTTTGAATACAGCCATGTGTCATTGCAGAACGACAAAGACCGCCTGGACGAGAGCAGCTACTGCTATTTCCTGTCGCCCAATGTCGTGTTGAGCTATCGCGTAAGCCAGCCGCTGCAGTTTTCATTCGGTTTGTCGCGCCGCATATCGCGTCCGACCTATCCGCAGCTCAACCCCTATGTCAATCTCATCGACAACCAGACCTATGAGACAGGCAACGTCCGCCTGAAACCCGAGAAGGCCAACAAAATTGACCTCGGCTACTCCTATGCTGGACGGGCCGTGAAGTTGAACGGCACCGCCTACTTCAATTATACGCAGGACTACATCAGCCAGATCGCCTACCTTGACCGGGATATCCTTGTGACAACCTACATTAACGGCGACCAGTACCTGAATACGGGTTATGAACAGAATGTCAGATGGAACGCCCTGCAATGGCTGGGTGTGGACTTGGGCACTAACATCTTCTACACCAGGGCGCGTGGCACCAGCCAGGGAGTCACCTTCAGCAATCACGGCTGGACCAGCAACAGCAGTGCGACACTGAACATCATACCGCTTAAGGGGATGACCATCCAGGCCCAGTATTTCGTCACTTCACCCCAATACTTCCCGCAGTTCACCACCAAGACCGTTCACTACTGCAATCTGGGTGTGAAACAGCAGCTGCTTAAAAAGTCGCTGACGCTCTCGGCACTGCTGACCGATGTGTTCAACACGCGTCGATGGGACATCTCGTCAGACAATCCAGTCTATACGCTCGTAAACAATAGCAAGAATCGCAGCCGCATGCTGTGGCTCGGCATCAGTTGGAATTTCCACTCCTTCAAGCCCGCAGGAGGTCAGAAGAAGCAGGAAGAGGACCGCAGTGTCATCAGGCTGGGTGAATGAGACCACGATTAACCGAAAAACTAACGATATGAGTACAATGGTGTGGGGCGCTATCAAGACTCCCCACATTTTTTGTCAATGGGACAAACACCAATCCCCCGAGACAACATACACTTGATAAGAGCTCTACCATTCCATCGTTGCATGGGAAATTCACTTGCTCTGGTCACGGGGTTGTATTCGGCTGCTATACGTTCCGCACATCAACCAGCCGGCAGCGCTGGCTGGATTGAGCTGTTCCACTACAGCCTCATGCCGCTGAGCGACTTCGCCCGGCGTAGATCACCCTGTTCCCACCGCTCATCGATGGCCCTCGCCATCAATAAACTAATCTCACTTTGAGGGCTTCTTTTTGCGCACAATTCTTTTGGGCTCGGGTAATTCTCCTGGCTCGATCTTGATGATTGAATTGAGAGATGAATCCCAAAAACAGCTATGTACCTCTACGCCTTCACGATGGATTTTCCTCAAAAACTCCCGTTCTCCTTTATACATATTGGCCACTATCTCCAAAGCTTGTTCTTTGGTCTCTACAGTTTTTTCGGTCGTTGTAGAGCCAAACCATTTACCATTAATAGCAAAAGTGACTGCGCCCATCTCATTTTTCAGATAGGCCATTATATCTTCTTTCAGTTCCTCATACCTTTGCTGTTCACAAAAATAATGCGTGTGCCAACCTTGGAACGTGAGCGTGAACTCTCCCTCCAAATCGATGAACATCTCATCTCCTGCAGCATTTCTCATTGTGATGCAGTAACTGATGTCATCCAGATAGTCGTAATCAGTATCAGCGTTAGTATGTACTTGGTAGTCATAATCTTTCAAGAAGTATTCCAGACAGTACAATTTATCGCAGGCATCATCAATCAAGCCATTATGCCGCGCCACATCCTTATCTTTAAATAAGCCTTCTGTCCTTTCTTGATGAAGCTCCCAGAGCTTCTTTACCTTTGAGCCTTGCTCATCGGTGAGGACGCGCCCAGAATGGCCGCCAGTCCAATCAAAACCAGGAATCTCACGCATTAATTCCTCTGTTGTGAGCAGTGGGGCTTTTTCAGGATGCAGCATTACCGATATCCTCAAGTCAACATAATGCGTATTGCGACCTTTTCCGGACCAGTCTTCCCCGCTATACGGGTAAGACATTATCATGCCACTCATCACTATACCGGTTCGTCCTTCGCCAACCTTTACCATGACGAAACGATCGTACTTTTTGACTTTCTCATACTCCCACACGCTCCAATTCAGCCCATACTTGCCAAAATGCTCCATACCGTCCAAATAATCATTCATGGTATAAGACGATATCGCGGGGTTCCACATTAAGACTACCATATTCATGTCCTCTTTTGATTGATGATTACAATGGCAAAGATACAACGCTTTCATCGTAAGTCACTAAAAGAGGAAAAATAATTTGCCATTGTCATTGGATTATTCATCTTGAGACTACAGGAAGTTCGTTTTTCCACAAGGCGCAACGTCAAGCCACGGCTGGCGATGCGCCTTGATTTAATGCCCATATCCTGACGTGATTGACCTGTGGATTACATTCGCTCTGGTCACGGGGTTGTATTCGGCTGATTCACGCTCCGCAGCTCAACCAGCCGGTTGCGCTGGCTGGATTGAGCTGCTCCGCTACAGCCTCATGCCGCTGGGCGACTTCGCCCGGCGGCAATTACCCTGTTCCCACCGCTCATCGATGGCGCTGCCGCTGATACCGCCGTGTCGGGATCACTCCGTTACCGAGAGTGCCTTATCGGGCTGTCTGTCCGCATCGAGACCTCACACGCACGGCTCGTTTCGTCGCTGACGCATCAGGTCTCGCTACGCTCGATTTGATGCACGCTCCTCAATCAAGCCCAGCGTTCTCGCTCCGCTCGGAGGTATCGATGCTGCCAGCCCCATGGCACACTCGTCCACTACGTTCATCCAGGCACGTCGGCTAAGGCTCCAGGGGCAAGCCCCATACCGGCGGCAAACCTTGCTTTGCTCGGTCGCCGTCGGTGCAGCCTGCGGCATGGCCATCGATCCCAAAGTCAAGCCTTCGGCCATTAGGTGAATCTTTTCATCGCCTACGGCGATTGGCCCACCCGCGAACCCCGCTGGCGATGGGCCGTTCCGCTCCGTCTGCGTCCGCTCCGAATGACTGACTTATCGGCTGGAGAGTGCCTGGTCAGGCTCACTGGCCGCGCCGACACCCCGCACACCCGGCTGCTGCGGTCATTCCCGTTCCGCACTGCGTTTCGCTGCGTCATCGACAGTGCACCACCTGCGGTTCAAGGCGGTCTGCTGACGGCGGGTGCGGGTGCGCACCCGGCTCGCTGCACTGGTATCGGGTTCGTCCTTCGTCCTCAACCCGATCCTGACGTTACGCAAGCCCGATGCTCAATCGTAGATTGCCCCGCAACGCCTGCATCCCGCCTGGCACTCACGATGACTCCACTCATCTTGTGCCTCCACTTCATTCCCTCCGCGCCCCGCTGTTTTCGCTGCGCTCAGGGGTATCGGTGCTGTGAGCCTTGGGCACACTCCAGCCTCTGTCGCCATTCTGCGCTCCCTTGCCTGCGCTTCACCGCCCGTCGCCATCGCCAGAGCACAACATCAAGCCTGGAACAAGTTCAAGGCACGATGTTGTCGCATAGAAATCAGCGGTATTGACGAGCATAAGCGCAACCGATACTGCGTGTCGGATGCGCTCACGCACGTCAGCATCATCACCGCACAATGCCAAAATCGCCCTGCATATAGCGCCTTTTTGAAAGTGGTTTTCAGACTCGCTCCGCAGGGCGGTTGGGGGGTCCTGAGAGAGAAACAAAGGGAAAAATTTCCCTTTTCAACCCTTTAATGCTTGATTATCAAGCATTTGAATTTTTCAATCCTTTACAAATCGTAAAAAAACGCGAATTTTAACACTTTTTTTTCTGAAAGAACCCCGATGAATACAGGTTTTACGGCCACTTTTGAGACCACCCTCAAATGTTAATTTTCTGGCTGTTTTTTGTCACGTACTCACAAAAAGTCGCAACCAAAAACGACCTTCCGCTGCCGTCCGAAAACGCCAGCGGAAGGTACAATAACAGCTTCAATATAAACTATCTCATACCACACCAAATCGCTGGCAGTAGTAGAA
>CAMKGM010000094.1 GCA_946412245.1 uncultured Bacteroidales bacterium | reverse complement strand
GAGCGAGTTACCACGCAACCCACTCCGTTGCAGTGCCATCGGCGTGGTACCACGCCAGATGGTACGATTTAGTGGGAGAGTAGGCCTGGAGCATGCTCCTGCGGGTCCCCTTAAACTTGAAGAGGAGTCAGCAATGGCTCCTCTTTTTTTTGTAACAAAAATTATCTGCAATCTAATAATTATTAGTAAATTTGCAAAAATACTCTATCTCTTTTGGTAGAATTAGAATATTTAGACTATTATTATTAGAAAACCGCTATATTTCAAGACAATGACCGTAGCAAGCCACACACACCTATTCAGACCGCACACCTTGATTGTGGCCTTGCTCCTGTTGTTGTGTCCCTTTGTTGCTCATGCGTTCACTTATGTCACTTGTACTGAATCGCGTTATACCGTTGCCGATTTGGAACGAATAGGTGCGATTGGCGAGCATCTGCAATTGTCAAGCAACACCAGTTTTATCATCACGAGTGATTGCTATCTGCGCGAAATTTGTGGCTATGATGGCTCAAATGTTTACGATGTAGAAATTGTTCTTGCCGATGGCGCTACACTCACCGTCGATCAGGGAGCGGGCAATTTGCCCGGTATTAGTGCTGCCAATATCACCGTGAGTGGTGATGGAAAACTCCTTGTCACCGGCAAGGATTGTGCGCTGAATCTCAAAGGAGGGCAACTGCTGATAGAAAAAACTGAGGTGGAGTTGGTTGCTCGCTCGCGCCGCGGACAGGCCGTGGTGGGCGAGAATCAGTCTGAAATGCGAGTGGTGGACAGTGAGCTCTCCATTTCGTCGATGAATAGCGCTTTGGCAGGCAATTTTGCTTCATTTGCGGTTGCAGGTGAGCGAAGTAAGGTAACAATAGGAGGTAGCGTAGGGGCAGGCAATGGCAATCAGCCGGCTGAATTCATAGTAGAAGGTGGTGAAGTGAGCGTGACCGGCAGTTGCGGAACAGCTATTTACGCTACCAATGTCACAATCAAAAATGCCAAACTCTTTGTGAATCAGTGTGGTGATGATAGTGGCGCTGCCGGAATCAACTCCGCATTGCTCCATGCCGATAATAGCACTATCGTGGTTCATGCATCAGGAAACGGCTTGCGTTGTGAACAGGCAAGTTTCAATGATTGCTTTGTTGAAATTCATGGCGGAAACAGTGCTTATGGCATAATCGCTGAAACCGAGATTACGATGACAGGCCATGGCGCGCAAAGCCGGGCCTTTGTAACCGCCGGTGCAGGTGCATTGCTTAGTAATCAAGATATTACCATTGCCAATGCATATCTCAATGCTCGGGCTGGCGATAGCGCAAGCAGTGCCGTGAAGGCAGTGGGTAGCATTCGGGTAGAGATGCGGAGCGATGTGCTCTATGAAGCCCACTCGCTTGTGGAGCCCTTTAGCGCCGATGGCGGCATTTATCTGACCGGACACACGCAGATTACCGGAGTAGTTCCGGGCGATTCTTGTGCCTCACAGGGCAAGTGTGTGGAAGGCAACACCCACTTTATGTCAGCCGGAGGGGCGGCGTTTCAGGAATATGTGAAACTGCAACAGCTTCACATTCGCGATATTACGGGTGAAACCGACACCCGGCTGCTCCAAGCTACCACTATGCGCCACAGCAGGCCGGGCAACGAGATAACTTTTGACTTCAGTCCGTTAGAACCGTATGCGCCAAGTGACAAGCCGGCACTAACGGTCACGCTCTATCGAGCACCTAATGATGACTTGCTGAACCGTCAGCCCGTGCTCACGCGCCAAGTTACCGACTTTGCGTTGCAAAGGGTTCTGGATGAGCAAGATGTGGGCTATACCTACTGGTGCGAAGTGAGCATTGCGGGCTATCGCGGAACGCTCCGATCATTGTCCTATCGCATTTTGCAGCAAGCGAATACATCCATGCCCGTCAAGCCCACTATATCGGTGCGTAGCAACAATTTCATTCTCTCAAATGCCAAGAATGACCAGGAATACATTGTCATAGCGCAAGACAAGTGGGAGGCTTTTCAACTGTCGCCTGACGAGTCGTGGTGGCAAAACTCGTTGAAACCGTCAAACAACAGCCTCATGTTGCTCACCAACTGGGGAGTGAGAAACTCGGTGAACTATGTGGTGACACGCTTCAGAGAGACCGTGAGTAGCAAAGCCGGTACGCAGAAGTTGTACTCCGTTCTGTATTACGGTGATAGCGATGTCGCGCAGGGCATCATTCTCAGCGCTGCCCCTGTGATGGGTGCCACCTTGAATAATGAGCCCGACGGTGCCATAAATGTTGCGCAAGACCGCGTACTCAGAATTGAGGCGCAGCCAATTCCGGCCAATGCCGAGAACTTTGAGGGCGCGCCGGGCATCGACTGGCGAACCGATAGCGTTGCCGAGGGCGACGAGCCGCCTTTCATGCTCTTTGCCGACGTGCGGTGTCATGTGCCCCTTGTCGACACTGTGCGCTATACCACGGTCTATGCTCGCGCGCAGCACCCGGGCTGCGGGTGGACCATTCGCGCAGCCATTACCGATAGCACTACGCTGAAGCGCATGACGGCTTTGCTGAAGTTCAACATCGGTGATGATCGGGGGCACTTTGAGCCGCAATCCGGGTCAGCTGAAGGTGCTCCGGTCAAGATGCCGCCCACAGGTGTTGTGGAGGGAATTCCTATCACCTTCTATCCCTCGGTGGCAGCTCTTGGCAGAGCGGTGACTGTAGCGGTGACCGGAGCCGATGACAATGGCGGACCACTCCCGGTTGTCATGGTTCATCGCGATAAACCGATTATTGACGTGCAGACTCAGAATCTGCCTGTTGGAGCCGTGTACGATTGCAGTCTGTTTGCGGACGGCAACCTCTTTGGTTCGTTCCCCATCATCATTGATCAACCCGAGTTGCGGGCGCTCAGCATCGGACAGGCTGAGTATTATGTGAGCCCGGGCGAGCGGCTGCGGCTTGAGTTGGATGCTGATGTGGCCGACGCGGCACTTAGCGGCGATTGGCTCTGGATCAGCGACGACGAGCGTGTGGTGCGACCGCTCAATCCCGCCACCGATGCGTCGTTTGTGATTGATGAGAATGCGGTGCCTGGTTCTGAAGCAGTTGTCACACTGCAAATCAATGGCGTGACGATGGCCTCTTGCCGTTTCCGAGTCATGGGCAAAGTCTATGACCTGTGGGTAGCCGGCAAGCAGGTGAACTCCTTCAATCAGCACGATGTCATGGGCGACGGACTGGTGAGTTACGCGGGCGGTGCCACCGGCGGCACGCTCACATTGCGCGGCACAGAAATTCATAATCCTACAGGCCGCCCCGGCATTGTGAGCGATATTCCCAACCTCAGCGTCAACCTGCGCACTCCGGTCGTGACCGTGAGCGGTGGCTCGCAATTCAACGGCGCTAACACCTACCTGACCGGCGGCGGATTCTTTAAAACCTCGGCGGCGGGCAGTGTGGTAGCGTTCAGCGGCGCAAGTGTGACGGTGGCCGACTCGGTGACGCTGCGTGCTTGGTCCGGTGCTCCCGCAGTCGATGTTACCAACCTCCTGGTGCAGAACGACAGCGCTTGCGTGCAGGCTTATAGCTACGACCATGCGTCAATGTTGGTCAGCACCGGTTTGTTCGGTACCATTACGCTACCCTCCGAAGCCGTGTTCAACCCTGTTGACGGATGGGTGGCCGTCAGTGCCGATAACCTTGACAGTAGTGTGACCAATGCCTATGTCTATGTGATGGGCGAGGGCGCTGAACTGTTTCAGCCTCAAGGCGATGTGAATGCCGACGGTGTGGTGAACGTGAGCGACATCACCACGCTGGTCAACATGATTCTGGGCGTTATTACCGTAGACAGTAAGTCGGCCGACATAAACCGTGACGGCAAGGTGAACGTGAGCGATGTGACCGTGCTCATCAATCTCATTTTAGGATAGATTTGCTCTCGGTGCCGGGCCATAAGAGAAAAAAGTGCTTGCTTGGGCAATAAAACCGCGAGTTTTTCGTTTAGCAGTAAATGGGGAGGTTGTAGCCTCTCTTGACTAACTCATAATGTGATGATTTCAATGAAACGGACTATATATACGCTGATGGCGCTGACGGCGTGCGTGCTCCTGGTGGGTCTCGACTCATGCAAGACTCCCAAAATGCGTGTGGCCGACGAAGCCTTTGACCGCGGCGAGTACTACGACGCCTCAAACATCTATCGCAAGATATACAACAAACTGAGCCACAAGGAAGACCGCTGGCTGCGTGGTGAGGTGGCCTTCAAGATGGGTCAGTGCTACCGCCGACTGAATCAGAGTTCGCGTGCCGAGGCTGCGTTCCAAAACGCATTGCGCTATGAGTATGAGGACAGCACCGTCTATTTCTATTTGGCTCAAGCTCAGCACATGAACGGCAAGTGGAAAGAGGCGAAGCAAAACTATGAGCGCTATCTGGGCTATGTGCCTAACGACTATGTGTCGCAGCAGGGCATTCGCGCCTGCAACATGGCTCCTCGATGGAAGGAGCAAGGCTCGCGCTACAATGTGAAACTCGACAAAATGTTCAACTCGCGCCGAGCCGACTTCTGCCCGCAATTCCTCGGCCCCGACTGCGACCAGATTTTCTTTACCTCGTCGACCGAGAAAGCCACCGGCACCACCAAGAGCGAAATCACCGGCACCAAGCGCAGCGACATCTTCTTCTCCAAAAAGGACGAGAAGGGCAAGTGGACGCGCCCCGAACCGGCCGAAGGCGAGCTCAATACCGAGTGGGACGAGGGTGTGACCTCCTTCAGCCCCGATGGCTCCACCATGTACCTCGCCAAGGTCATTCGCAAGGCCGATGGCCCCTCGGCGGTCGAAATTTACACCTCGTCGCGCTCCGAGGCTAAGTGGAGCGCCGCCAACAAGTTCGACATCACCGCCGACACGCTCTCGTCCTACGGCGACCCCGCGGTGAGCGCCGACGGCAATTGGCTCTACTTCTCGAGCGATATGCCCGGTGGCTACGGCGGCTTGGACTTGTGGCGCATCAACATCAAGGAGCGCGTGGGCACGCTGGAGAACCTCGGTGGCCAAATCAACACCCCCGGCGACGAGCGCTTCCCCTACTGCCGCACCGACAGCGTCCTCTATTTCTCGAGCAACGGCCACGCGGGCTTTGGCGGTCTGGACCTGTTCAAGGCCACCCTGCAGCCCTCGCACAAGTGGTTCATCGTGAACATGGGCGCGCCCATGAACTCGTCGTCCGACGACTTCGGCATCACCTTCGGCAAGGGTGAGACGGGCTTCTTCAGCTCCAACCGCAAAGACGCGCGCGGCTATGACAAGATTTACAGTTTCGAGAAACCGGAACTCAAGGTGTGGATTTCGGGCTATGTGCTCGACAAGGACGAGGAACCCGTGCCCAATGCCGTGATTCGCATCGTGGGCGACGACGGCAGCAACCAAAAGGCGGCCGCCAAACCCGACGGCAGCTTCCGCTTCGACTTGGAGCGCGGCGTGAAGTATGTGATGCTGGCCGGCGCGGCAGGCTACCTGAATGCCCAGCAGCAGTTCGAGAGCGACCTTGAGGAGGCCGATGCCGAGTACTATGTCGACTTCGTGCTGGCGGCCATGATGAAGCCGCAGGTCATTGAGAATATCTTCTACGACTTCGACAAGGCATCGTTGCGCCCCGCCTCGAAAAAGGCTCTCGACGAGATGGTGAAGACCCTCAAGGAGAATCCCTATGTGACCATAGAACTCTCGGCCCACACCGACCGCGTGGGCAGCGACCAGTATAACGACGGACTCAGCCAGCGACGTGCGCAGTCGGTGGTCGACTATCTCGTGAAGCACGGCGTGGCTCGCGAGCGTCTCAAACCGCAGGGCTACGGCAAGCGCCGGCCCAAGGTGGTCACCAAGCGCATTAACCGCCTCTATCCGCAATTCGCTGTGGGCGACACCCTCAATGTGGAGCGCGTCGACACTCTCTCGAAGGAGGACAAGGCCGCCGCCGACCAAATTAACCGCCGAACCGAGTTCATGGTGCTCAGCACCAACTTCCAGCCCTTTGCCGAGGACCTCAAGCGCATGCGTGAGGAGGCCGAGCGCCTCAAGGCCGAGGCCGAGGAGCGTGGCGAAACCTTCATCCCGCCCGCCTATCTGCAAGGCGAGGAGAAACCCGATACCGGCAGCTCGATTACCCCGGGCATAACGGGTAATAAGCAGGACAATCCTGAAAATGATGCCGAGGCGCTCAAGAAGAAGGAGATGGAAAAAGCCGGCCTCGATCCCGGTAAGGAAGAAGACAAGCGCGAAAAGGGCAAACTTTCCGGTCCCGGCGGGACGGTGGGCAGCGGCAACTCCGGTGGCAACTCCGGTGGCAGCTCCGGCGGCAATAGTTCCGGCGGCACGGGCTCCGGCAATGGCTCGCAGGGTGGCCGAAAGGGTGGTACGAACCTGGACGGCATGACGCCTCAGCAAATCATCGACAAGGCCCGAAAAGACGCCAAGAAGAGCAATTAACCCATTAACCCCAATTGACCGATTTGGGTAAACTGAAAACCTTAAACACAGCAAGATATGTTCTCAGGAATCGTTGAAGAGGCCGCCCAAGTGGTGGCACTGGAAAAAGACGGCGGAAACCTGCACATCACGCTCAAGTGCAGTTTCACCGACGAGTTGAAGATTGACCAGAGTGTGGCGCACAACGGCGTGTGCCTCACCGTGGTGAAACTGCCCGGCGACGGCACTTACACTGTCACCGCGGTGCAGGAGACCCTCGACCGCAGCAACTTGGGGCTGCTCAAGGTGGGCGACGAGGTGAACGTGGAGCGCAGCATGATGATGAACGGACGCCTCGACGGGCACATCGTTCAGGGCCATGTGGACCAAACCGCCACTTGCCTCGAGGTGACGCAAGAAGACGGCAGTTGGCGCTACCGCTTCGGCTACGAGGTGCCGGCCGGCATGGCCGCCAAGGGCTATGTCACCGTGGAGAAGGGCAGCGTCACGGTCAACGGCGTGAGCCTCACCGTGTGCAACAGCGAGGCTCGCAGCTTCGAGGTGGCCATCATCCCCTATACCCACCAGCTCACCAACTTCCACAACATTGTGCCCGGCACAGTGGTGAACCTGGAATTTGACATCATTGGCAAGTACCTGGCCCGACTCATGGAATTCACCGCACAATGAAGACGATAGGCATCATCAGCGACACCCACAGTTACTGGGACAACCGATATGCCGTTCACTTCAGCGACTGCGACGAGATTTGGCATGCGGGCGACATTGGCAACGAGCAGGTGGCCGACCGACTCAGCCATCTCGTGCCGGTGCTGCGCGCGGTCTATGGCAATGCCGACGGCGCCTTGCTCCGCCGCCGCTTCAAGGAAACCGAGATTTTCGAGACCGAGGGCGTGAAGGTGGTCATGACCCACATCGGCGGCTATCCGGGCCGCTATGCTCCGGGCATCCGCACCCGTCTGCAACTCTCTCAGCCCAAACTCTTTGTGTGCGGACATAGCCACATCCTCAAGGTCATCCCCGACCGCCAACTGGGCGTGCTCACCATCAATCCCGGAGCCGCCGGACGCCAGGGGTGGCAGCGGGTGCGCACACTCATCAAACTCACACTCGATGCCGGCAACATCGCCGGCTGCCAAGTGATTGAGTTGGCCGATGACCGCGAGCATCCGCAAGGCACCATATTAGATTGATTATAACACATATTATGAATATGAAACACTACCTATTACTTGCCATCGCACTCATCATGCTGGGTGCCGTGGGTTGCAAGACCAGTGAAGAGAACTATAAGGCGGCCTACGACAAGGCCGTGGCACGCACACAAGAGAGCGTCGGCAAGGAAGCCTACGACAAGGTCCAGGCCGAGAAGCGACGCTACACCGAGGTGGTCAATGGCGACAGCGTGCGCGTGGTGCGCGCCCATTGCAACATCGTCGACGGCAAGGCTCCCGAGGTCAAAAAATATAGCGTCGTGGTGGCGGTCTTCGACCAACTCATCAACGCCCGCTCCTATCGCGACCGCTTGCGCGACCAAGAGGGCTTTGAATCGTATGTAGTGCTGAACAATGCCGACAAGAAGTATCATGTCATTCTGCAAGGCTTTGACGACAAACCCCAGGCCGTGGCTTTCATCAAGAACATCCAAGACAACCCCTCTTTCATCAAGATGAAAATCATGGTCCCCATCCCCTGGATCCTCGAAAAACCCTAATCCCCCCCCTGTCTACATCCTCTCAAAAAGCACAAAAAGCCTGCTATCGCAGCGAGCACCCGTGAGGGTGCCATTTGAGTAACCCACAGTACCACTATCATAGTGAGCGATAGCGAGCGCAGATAGCGGCACTGGGGGTAAAGCCCGTCCTCCAGACCGTCGCCTGCGGCGACCCCTCAAAGAGTGTGCAGTCATCCATCTGGCCACAGAACATAAATTTCGCTCAGTAACCACGAAGTGCTCGGGGAGATGGTGCAGCACGAGTCACGAAGT
>CAMKGM010000093.1 GCA_946412245.1 uncultured Bacteroidales bacterium | reverse complement strand
TGCTTGTTGCCGGATGTTCTCACACTGCCGACAGGCGGCTGGTGCTCGCCGACACGCTCATGTGGACAGCACCCGACTCGTCACTCGCCATCCTCAACGACATAAACCGCGACTCACTCACCAGCAAGGAAGACCTTGCTTACCATGCCCTCCTGCTCACACAAGCACAATTCCGTTGCAATATTCCTCTCACAAGCGACACTCTAATCAGCAAAGCTGTCGATTATTACAGTGACAACCACAACCGTGAGCACTACACCCGCGCGCTATTATATAAAGGTGGAGCCTATGAGGACATGGGGAAACCAGTTGAGGCAATAAAGTGGTATAAACAAGCAGAAGATAATGCTGACTCCACAGACTACCGCAACCTCGCACAACTCAACATGCGCATGGGAATGCTGTATTATAATAATTTCGCCAGCAATAATCTCGACCTAAACAAGTTCCAAATGGCAGCTCATTATTATGAGTTACTAGATGACAAGAAAATGTTGATGAAATCGCTCTATTATTGCGCGAATGTGCTAAGAATTTCAGATAATAATGGGGCAAGAAAATACTATGATAAGGCATTGTCAACGGCAAGAGAGTTAAAGGACACATCAAATATTTATAACATCAATATTAATTATGCGTTGATGTATATTGAAGATTCCTTATACTTTCAGGCAAAGAAATATATTGTGGATGCTTATCGATTGAATAACAGGTTTGAAGAAAATAACAATTATTATATGCTGAGCCTTATTTTTGCCAATCTGAAAGACATTGATTCAGCTAAATATTTCATCTCGTTACCTGACAAATCACAAAATACTGCCTACGACAGCCTGCTGATGTATAAAGCCATGAAGGAAGTTGCTTTGTGCGAAAATAACCTTACACAATATCGTAAATTTGACAAACAGTACAATAGAATCTCTAACTCTCTCGAACACAACGAAACAAAGTATAAACTGCATGATTCAGAACAGGAATTTGAAAAGAGCACTAAATCTGAAGCTTCAATAAGTTTAGCAAAGAAAAAGAAAATCATATCTTTTCTTATAGGGTCATTGCTGTTGATGTCGATAGTTTTCTTCTTGCTATATTTGAAGAAGAAAAAAGCCTCAAAAAGATTGATTGATGAATTAAGAAAAGAGCATATCTCTAGCTATAATTCTTTAAGAGAAGATTTAGAGAAACATGATGATGATTTCAGTCGTTTAATGCAATCTCAAATAGATGTGTTCGAAGAAATCATGGCATCTAGTTATAACCCAAACAAGGATCCATCCGATTATAAGATTACACACAAGATTAAGGCTATTGATGATTCAAATGTTGAGTTCTGGAATGGACTTAAAAGTTACTTAAATCATCATTATGATGGAATAATAGATAAAATATCAAATGATTACCCAAATCTTACAGATGCTGACTTAAATTTTATTGGATTGATATGCTGTGATTTCTCGGATGCAGCTATTGCAGTGTGTAAGGGTTATAGAAATACGGACTCTGTTAGAAGTCGGCGCAGAAAGATTAGAGTTAAAATGAAAATAAATGACTTATTAGACGTTTATTTGAAACAATTGATGAAACAAAACGCTACCTGATTGTGTGAAAATATAAGGAATCTTTGTTGCATGAGAATGTAAGTACGAAAAGTCTCGGTTTGGAGATTTTGAAGAAAATTGTGCGTTTTAGCTTTAAGGCTGAGGCGCATTATTTTTTATTATGTCATATAGTTTGAGACATGCTTATCAAGTTACTAGCTCGATAACCACGCCAATTTGTTTTCATATGAGAGAGAAAAACTTTGACAAACTCCTTCCATTTTGCAGTATAAATATGCAAAATTGAAATGGGCACGCTGTGCCCTAAAACACGCTCTCATTATCAACTAGTTATAAGGAGTGGGGCACGGGCTGAATCTTTGGTATATACATTTTGCAGTTGTAATTTTGCAACGTATTTTTAATAACAAAATAATAATAAAACTATGAGAAAGATTATCACATTTTCACTTGCTTTATTAGCATTGACAACATTTGCTAATAGCAGAAATGATAGAGATGTTGTATTACATCATAGTGGAGGTGAGAACGGTCATGAACTAGTCTACATCGATCCTCCCCGAGTGACCTACGATGAAGAACTGAATGAACTCTATGTCTATTTTGGCACTACAGGGACTATCGACCTGGAGTGTGATGACGGCACCGGCACACCTTATTATTATGTCTATGGTGAATCTCATGTCGGATACACCATAGCAAACTACTCAAGTCTGCCAGCCGGCTACTACACCATCACCATCCACAGCATCTACGGCTACACCTATACAGGAAACTTCTCAGTTTCTTAACAGGCGCAGACAACTAATTTTACCAATTATTTTTCAGGAACATGTTAAAACTAACATTATGACAAAAAGAGTACCAATATTATTAATTTGTGCTATCTGTTCTGTATTGTTATGGGGGCAAGTAACACTTAACAAGGCAATCATGTTGCCGATGAATGGTGACAATGTCGATAGGCAGCGGGTTGAGGCTATTGAGGTTGGTGCTCGTGGACGTGAAGCTGTTTGGGACATGAGTCATGCCGTTGTGGTTGAGGACGGATGCACGATGCGCTTCTTCAACTCTGGCGACAGCGTAGTGGCACGTGTAGATGGGCGACAACAGTGGGTTTACCAGATAAAGGGAGATAGTGTACTGCTACGTAGCCAGGAGACTTCTCTATCTAGTCTTACTGACTCTTTGCCAGCGTTGAAGATGAGATTTCCTATATTCTACGGCGATAGCATTCTCTCTCCGGTTTATTACCACGGAAAATATAGTGGTAATAATGCCATTGCCACAGCAGGCTTTTATTCAATGGTTGTTGATGGAGAAGGGACGCTGATTCTGCCTGATGACACGATAAGAAATGTGCTCCGCATCCATGAGAGGCGTGACGAAAAAGTGAATGTAAGTCCTTGGGCAAAAGAAAGAATTATTAGTGCTGATGAGGACTCATTGATGCGCCATGTTTGTGATACCTACAGTTGGTACAGCAGCGATTTCCGCTATCCGTTGGCTCAGCTCACAAAGCACAGCTTTTATAATGGAGCAAGCATGACGAGAGAAGATGAGAGTGCTTATCTTTGTCCGCCCGAGACGCAGCTCTATGCTCTCGGCAATGTGCGTCAGCAAAGGCAAATGCAAGCAAGCACCAATACAACTGGAGGTTATGGTTATAATACCTATAACAACTATGCTAAGAGCAACGTGAATGAGCAAATGCTTTCTGACAAAACTAATGCCATGGCAATAAATGTTGCTAATGGGCATATTGATGTAACAACCTATAACAATAGCGGCATGAATGCCGAGGTAATCCTTAGTGACCTTCAAGGTAGGGTATATGGCTCGTCAAAAGGCAAAGTGGTGCATTTTTTTGACACTTCACGCTTGCCACACGGAACATATCTATTATATATCAGTGATGGGGAAAATGTTAAAACTGAGAGTATTAATGTGAAATAAAAGATGATGGATGCTTATGAAGAATATACCTATTATTTTTTTTGTTTATATAATTATCTTATTCTGTTTTTTTATCCCACCACATCAAATGATGGGACAAGAGAACATTAATGCTTTCAATCGATCATTTATCCCACCGACCCCACAGTCAGAAGAGTTTCGCAAATACGATTCTCCTGAGCCAGAATTGACGACAGGAGCAATAAATATCTCTATTCCACTATTTGACATTTCTTATCGTGGAGTAAATATTCCCATACAACTTCAATATAGAACAAATGGAATAAAGGTTTTTGATGTTAGCCATCCTTTCGGGCTCGGTTGGACTATGACTCCTGGAATGCGTATATCAAGAATAATACTTGGAAGGCGTGATGAGGGGTTCAAACAGCCAGAAACAGTAGATGATCCAAATTATAATCTTATGACCATGGCCATGCGTTTTATGTTAGATGGAGGTGAATTTGAAGATACTTTAAACTATGTTGACACACAACACGATATATATACTTTACATTTGTTGAATGAAAGCTACTCATTTTTACTTGATAGAACAGATAACACCATAAATGTAATAAGTGCCTCCGATGGAGCGTATCGTATAACAGCAAATATAAGAAAGAATCCAGAATCTATGTCTTTTAAGGTAACTGATGGTGATGGTATCGATTATTTCTTTGGAGGACACACTGAGAATAAAGGAAGAAAGCATATTACAGGTTGGATGATTGACTCAATCAAATATCCGAATAATGAATCTATATGTTTTGAATGGGAGGAAATGCGTTCCGCACCAGAGTACCACTATGATTTCTTCACTATTGATGACTGTTTTGACTATGACAGCGAAAGGGCATATGACGACCAAGGATTTGAGGAGGCAGAGGTTTCTAACATTCAGATACTAAAACAGATCCGTTATCCTCTTGGCAGAATCGATTTTGAATACACAGGAGCTGCAAATTCTTATATGAAAGAAATGACAGTCACTAACACTATTGGTGATACTATTGAACATGTATATTTGTCATACGACAGCATTGATCACAGGACAAAGTTGTTGCAACAAGTTGACACATATAAAGAAGGATCATACCAAATGACTTATAATAGGACACGAATATCCAATATGTATGCTCAAGATTGGTGGGGGTTCTATAATGGTAAGAATAATGATCGTCTTTATCCTTCGATGTCACTAAAATATGACGAATTCATTTTTTTGAATAATAGTATTGGAAATGGCTCCATACTCAATACCATGGGAGGCGACCGCAATGTTGATACGGTCTTAATGAAAGCCAACATTCTAACACGTGTAGATTATCCCACAGGAGGCTGGACCGCATTTGAATATGAACCCCACCAGTTTGTCCAACCAGATTTGTCAAGTCCTAGAATCAATAATGGCGCAAACATACCTATGATATGCGGCGGTGGCCTAAGGATATCAAAGGTGACTACAGGTGGTATAGACATATCAAATCCCCTTGTGACCACCTACAAATATGGCAGTAATGAAAATGGACTTGCCAATGTCATTTCATTTCCTTCTCCTAAGTCATTCTTTAACGATTATTTTGATTATAAATTCTATTATTATGACCCCGATAACACCAACATTCATATTAAGCACTTCCGTCACACAATTATTAGTTCTTTTCCCCACAATATGGATTGGCATATCTTCGAACCATCATTTTGGTACAGTCAAGTTTCAGTAAAACAGGCTGATGGTGGCAAGAAAGTTCTTAATTTCAATCGTCTGCTCAAAAATTGGACAAACAATCTTGG
Organism: uncultured Bacteroidales bacterium; assembly: GCA_946412245.1. Classification (GTDB taxonomy): domain Bacteria; phylum Bacteroidota; class Bacteroidia; order Bacteroidales; family Muribaculaceae; genus Sodaliphilus. The sequence continues at coordinate 3,226 of CAMKGM010000093.1, read as the reverse complement.
TACTGGAACGTCAACAGGTCAGTTGCCAGAATCAGACTGGACTTTTGAGATGCCCACTCATCTTAACTCCATTTTTTCTAAGGGCATTTTACTAGATAACGAACAAGAATACAAAATTGAAGGCAACCAATATGAGTATGTAAAGTCTATAGATAATTCTTATTGGGTTTTCAATAATGAGACAGAGAACCCTATTCATGATGTGGCAATAAAGCGCAGAGTGGCAAGTAGTGCACCAGGCCAAATTTTCGCTCCAGATGTAATTATGGACCAACAACACATGTTGGGAAATTTAGTGCACTCACGTTATGATAGCACTATGGTTTATCAGCCATTTGAATATGAGATTAGTCAGAAATCAGAACATCTCATGAGGACCACTATAAGAGATGTTGCCGAAAATGACACCCTAACAAAGACAATAGAGTACGGCTATACAAAATACGGTCTTGTCTCTTCACTGTCAACCATTCAAGGTGAGGACAGTATAACAATGCAATACATATATCCTTTTGAACATGACAACACAAGAACACCCCAGCAGCAATCAATGGCTGATAGTCTTACGTCATCATTTATCGTAAACAATCCTGTCAAGACCCAAAAAAGTCGCAATGGGTTTCTTGTCTCAACAGAGTGGACTGACTACAAGATATTCTATGGACAGTGCTTGCCATGGCGCAATTACATTGCGAAGGGTGCTGACACGTTGCTTGTTAGAGAAATGGATTATGACAAATGGGGAAATATAATATCAATGACAACTTTAGGAGACAAAAAAGAGGCTGTAATTTGGGACTCAAAAGGACAGTTCCCTTTGTTTCACATTATTGGCGCAGGGTATGATGAATTGTCGAACTTAAACGGTTTTTCTTTAAGTAATCTGCAAGACTCCACCAGGTTGTCAGAATCATTCGTTTGGTTGCGTTCTGTTCTGCCATCAGACTGCTCAGTAGAAGCTTTCGCATACAAACCTTTGGTGGGGCGTATTCGGTGGATTGCTTCAAACGGCAACAGCACCAGATATCATTATGATGATAAATGGCGGTTGTCGGGGACAAGTGTTGACGAGCATGGGTTATTAGAAGAGTACATATACAGAAGATACGATGAGAGTAATGAATAATATATACATATATTTGAAACTTTGCTTCTCAAAGTGTTACGTCAAGACATTGCTTGAACTTTTTGTCTTGTCTGTGTCTATTATCACATCTTGTGCTGTAAATGCGCAACAGCAAGGGCACAACTATATAATATCCCGTATTTTCACCAATGCCAACGCCACATCAAGTGTTGATGCTGTCACTTATTATGATGGCATCGGTCGTAAAATAGAAACCATTCGCAAAAATGCTTCACCCGATGGACGAGACCTGGTATCTCGAATAGAATATGACAACTATGGGCGTATTATGACATCATGGCGCGAAGTGCCAATTAATGGCAATGGTTATTATATTGGCAAGAGCCAGTATGAGCAGAATTTGATTCCTACATATGGTGAATTTACCGCATTTCACTGGGAACAATATGAGAATTCTCCACGCAATCTTGTCATAAGCACCAGTGATGGTGGAGACGATTGGATATTGAGGGAAGGAGGTGAAAAAATAATAAGATTTCGCCAATTAGTAAACTCCTCAAACGACACTTGTCGCTGCCGCCATTATAGAGTAGATTCCTTTGGTGGCCTTATCTCATCAGGATTCTATGCAAACCGAACATTAAGCATCAAGATGACCATAGATGAGGATGGCAACAAGGCTCTTGATTTCACAGATCTTGAAGGACGTAAGATACTTTACCGTCAATGCATGAGCAACGGTTTTGCTGACACTTATTACGTCTATGATGATAGTGGAGATTTGCGGTATGTATTACCTCCCTTGGCCTCTGCACAAATGAATATTAACGGAACATGGAGATGGGACAATGAGGAGATAAAAGCTTTATGTTATTGTTATAATTACAATGCTGCTGGAAGTGTTATAGAGAAAAAGTTCCCTGGCTCAGAAATAATGTATAATGTATATGATGAAGGACAGAAGCTAATCTACTCCCAGGACGGCAACTTGCGTGATCAAGGAAAATGGACTTACAACGCCTACGACAATTTAGGACGTCTGGCTTACACCGCCGTTGTAAACGACAACCGAACTAGGGAGCAGTTGCAAGCTTCGTTAATGCACACATCGCCAAGAGTTGCATTTGCAGGTGCTAACGGCACTGTCTTTGGCTATACTGCTTCGCGAGAGAATATCACAACAAATTCAATTTTGTCGGTGAATTATTATGACAACTACGATTTTATAATTAACTTTGCGAATGACTCATTAGCTTACAGGAACATGACTGGCTATGACAGTAAATACACAGGATTGATAGCCGCTCAGTCGGCTAAAGGTCTTCTCACCGGCACGGCGACTCGGGTGCTGGGTGACACGACTATGCTTGTCAAGAGTCTGTACTATGACAGCCATGGCAATGTGATCCAGAGCCATGAAAGCAATGCCTTGGGGGGCTATGAGCATGACTATTATCACTTGACATTCACCGGCAAGCCCTTGGCTGTTCGTCATGAGCATTCCACCGGCACGGCTCATCATGTGGACATCAACACGATGACCTACGACGCTATGGAGCGGTTGCTCACCACCACCGTCACCCACGACGGCGAGCAGGTGGATGTAATCTCCAACACCTACGACGACCTGGGGCGTCTCGCCTCGCAGTCATGCCTGAACAACCAGCAGACGACCACCTACTCTTACAACATACGCAACTGGATCACTCAGATTTACGCAGGCATCGACGCACACTCATTCCCAGTGATGAAGCAGTCGTTGCACTACGCCGATGCGGTGACGGGCTCAACACCATGCTTCAACGGCAACATCAGCGCCATGGACTGGAACACCCTCTCGCACTATGTGATTAACCGCTACTGCTACAGCTACGATGGCATGAACCGCTTGACGCAGGCAGGCCACATGGTCTACTCACCTAATGCCGACTTTGTCTTTGACATTCCCGAGTGCTACTCCACGTCTTATTCCTACGACTTGAACAGCAATATCACCTCGCTCACTCGTCATGGCAAGAGTGAGCAGTACACTTCCATGGGCAGTGTTTTTTACAATTACGGGCTCATTGACAACCTCTCTATCACCCGCGACGGCAACCGGCTCAAGAAGGTTACCGACCAGTGCGATGAGCTGACCTA
>CAMKGM010000092.1 GCA_946412245.1 uncultured Bacteroidales bacterium | reverse complement strand
AGGACAAAATTCGCCACATATTGGAGAAAAAAAACCTGAGACAGCAACAAAATCTGCTTTCCACAACTATCTGCCCCCACCTTTTATCGGGTGAGCCCTTTAACTCGCCAAGCACTTTGTGTAAAAATGCATTGTTGATAAGTGTGAGATTCTTTCAGAATGTCCAAGGTTTCCATAGCGCTGATTATTCTAGGCAAAGCACCAGTTTTCTCGGCATCCTTTGTTGTGTATTGTATTTAATAATTCGTCAGTAAACTTATTTTATTGACGAATTATTAATTAACTGTTCTATCTTCTCGCGTTGGTTTTTGCGTCCTGCATATCGCAGCAACTTGTTTCTGTTTATTATATATTGAGCTAATGCATTATCAAATATGTGCTGTATTTCATATCCTTGAAATGTAGCAAACTCTTTATCACAGGCAATGTCGACTAGGATCTTTTCAAGAGTGGGAACTTTGATCTCTGATTTTTTCATCAGAGGAGAATCAGTAACGAGTTTTCTTACCAATATATAGCTGTTATAGTCGGCTAGATTATCGACCATGCGTTTTGTCGTAATAACTTTCTCATGCATCTCGCGTAGTTGCTGATATACGGCCTCAACTGCATCCCTATCAACATCGAGTATGCAAATGTTGAAATTTATAAGGTGTTGAGCCAATGAATTTATTGGAGTCAAATCCCAAACGCAGAAATCTATGTAGGGAAATTGCAGGGAGAGTTCATTAGCGACATCTTTCATTTTCGGTGAAATGTGTAACTCAAAATATGTTTTCTCAGATTTTTCATAAACACCCCTACCTATTCTCTTAAGGACTCCACTATTGACGAGCGACCTTATGCGTGAATATACCGTTGACTTTGGTAAATCGGGCATTAAATGAAAAAAATATTTCGTGGTCAAAGTTGACTCACAATCTGGTATTTTAAATGTTAGTGTTCGCATCGTTATCTGATTTAGATTGCAAATATAATGATAATTCGTCAATAAACAACAAAAATTGACGAATTATTTAATAACTATTAAAGCAACGCAATCTATGGAATCAAAAAATGTCATTTTTGCTAAGATTATCCGTATGAGATTCACTAATAGAATACACTTAAAACTATGAAATACCTTAACTTGAAGAAGTACGTGAGAGGTTGACTGATGCTGCATAGATTATGGCACTGATGAGCAAGGTAATCTTGTTTTCTATAAGAGTAACTTACACTCATCAGGGAAAGCACCTCGTCAAGTGATGCGCCTGTTCTGTTCTGATAAGCGATGAGTGAAAATCTTGTTTTTTTGCAAATGCGAGTTGTAAGCTATTGATTATTAGTAATTTAATGGGGTGGGTTATATTTTGGGTGGTTGTTTTTTATGAAAAACTTTGTTGTATAGAGAAAACTGACTATTTTTGCATGCTAAATATGAGAAAAATATTATACATATTAATATCTATATTGATTCTCTCGTTTGTGATGAGTTGTGGGCGCAGTGCGGACCGTCGGCTGGTGCTTGCCGACACGCTTATGTGGACCAATCCAGACAGTTCGCTCATCATTCTTCAAGGCATAAACCGTGACTCTCTTCAAGGCGACGAGAATAAGGCATATTATGCCCTATTACTCACACAGGCACAGTTTCGATGCAATATTCCTCTCACTGGCGATACGCTAATAAGCAAAGCTGTCGAATATTATAGCGATAACCACAACCGTGAGCATTATACTCGCTCGTTATTATATAAAGGTGGTGCATTTGAGGACATGGGCGACCCAATTGAGGCCATAAAGTGGTATAAACAAGCCGAAGATAATGCTGACACTACTGACTACCGAAACCTTGCACAAATCAATTTTAGGATGGGAATGCTCTATTATAATAATTATGCTGGTAATAATCTTGACCTTGAAAAATTCAAAAAAGCATTTCATTATTATAATATAATTCAGGATCAACGCATGACAATGCTTTGTAATTCCTATTTAGGCAATATTTATAGATTCAAAGACCAGAGTAAAGCCAAGTTCCATCTATTAAAAGCCATTGAAGAAGCCAAAGTAATTGGAGATAGTTCTGAGTATTATGAATGTATGACATCCTTAGCATTGTCACATTTTTATGATAAAGACTTTATTATGGCTAAAGACATTGCCATCTATTGCATCAATAATGGAGTTAATTATATTAACGACAATTGCTATTACAATGCTGCAAGAGCCTTTTGTGCGCTTGACAACCTTGATTCTGCTAATTATTATTTTTCGAAAACTAATAAGAACACCAATGACAAACAACTACTTGCAGTTCGCTATTTGACTCAAACTGAAATATCTGCTTTAAGTGATGATAAAGCTAATTATAAGAAATACATTTCATTATATAACAATCTTTGTGATTCTGTTTCTAAAAGTAGTACATTAGATGATTTAATCAAAAAAGAATGGGTTTATACAGAAAACACCAAAAAAAATGTTGTAAAACAATTTCAAAATCATAAATATTCGACAAGATTCATTTATTCACTGCTCATTATTATTATTTGTATAATACTTTTCTTTATGGTTAGAAAAAGGCAAAATACTAAAGCTTTGAAAGAGATGATGTTTGCCTTAAAAACCAATTACGACCAAGAGCATGCCAACCAAATCCAACTGCTTAACACCATCAGTTTACTTCAGGATAAAATCACAGAGAACAGAGGTGCAAAGAAACAAATGTATATCAACGAGACTCAAAATACTTATTTAAAAGACGTAGTAGCGCACCATATTGAGATAATGGACAAATTATTGGAGGCTTCTGAAAGAGATAGTGATAAAAAATTTAAGGAGTTATTTAATTCTATAATATCTGATTATAAAAATAATGACCATTATTGGAATGCCATGTTCCAATTTGTTAATGATAACTATAAAGGGTTTATTAATAAAATAAAAAGGTTATATCCTTCAATAAATGACAAATATCTAAAGATAACCATTTTAAATTGTCTTGGATTTGATTATATTGATTGTGCGATTATTATGGGTACTACAACAAAAACCATGGCTACCATATTCTCAAGAATTGCCAAAAAGATTGGCACAAACAAATCACTACCAAAGGTTGTATATGAATTGAAAGCGGAATGTTTGAATGGGCCAGAATCCATTTAAGTTTTTTTTAGCATTTGTTTAAAACTGTATAGATTGAAACATCTTGATTTTCTGCATTAAACATTCTTTTGGTGTTGAATTTATTTTTTTGCGTGGTTTTGAAACTCATTTTATTTTTGCAAGCAAAAATATTAATCAAATAATCTCCAATGAAAACAAATCTATTATTTATTTTTTTCGTATTTTTAGCACTACCATGTTATGGAGATCATGTTATTGTAGTTCATGAGACTAAAACCAATCAAGGTCATGATCAAGTTTATATCGAGCCTCCTTATTTGACTTACAATGATGATTTGAATGAACTCTATGTCTATTTTGGTTCTACTGGCACAATAGACTTAGAGTATATTGACACTCTCGGCACACCTTGCTATTTTGTATATGGTGAAAGCCACGTTGGGTATACCAGCACAATCTACACCGGACTTCCCGCTGGTTATTACACAATAACCATTCACAGTATCTACGGCTACACCTACACTGGAAACTTTTCAGTAAGTTAGAGAGAAAGGTAAATAAGCATGAGGCAGATTGAAAGGATATTACAGGATTTTGCGGCAAATATAAGCATTAGGCTTAATAATCGCAAACAACTTAATTACAGCCTTCTTGGTGGAGATTTAGGTGACATCATCTTCCTTTACCATTACTCAAGGATAGATGCTCACTATGAATCCATTGCAGAAGATCTGTTGGAGAAGATGTTGCGGTCATTGAGTTTGCAACCTCGTGTCGCAACCTATTGTAATGGACTTGCAGGTCTCGGTGTAGGGTTACTTACTCTACAGCAAGATGAGTTCATTAGTGGAGTTGATTCTGCGCTTGGAGCAATAGACCCTGTAATCTCACTTTCATTAGAATCATTCATTGAAGATAATAACATTGATTTCCTGCACGGTCTGATTGGTATTGGTTTCTATCTGCTTGAGAAGAGCAAATCAAGCAAGGAATGCTCAGTGTCCAATCTCCGAAAGATTGTTGATTATCTTGACACAACAAAGATTGCTGATGGTGCAGTAGTGAAATGGAAATATAATGAAAAGAGACTGTCAAAGCCATTTAACATTTCACTTTCTCATGGCGTTTCCAGTATTGTGGCGTTTTTATGCAGATTAATAAAATCGGGCGCGTTTAGCGAGAATTACAATGTGAAAATCAAACAAATGCTACAAGGTGCAGTTCAATATTTGTTGAGCAACAGGGTTGATGTTGATAAACTGGGATGCTGGTTTGCATCTTCTTCTATCGAATGTGATGATTACCCACATCGCAGCCGCTTAGCATGGTGCTATGGAGATTTGGGAGTTGCGACTGCATTGCTTGAGGCAGGAAACACACTTAATGATTCATCGGTCCGTGACATTGCAATACAAGTTCTGCTCTATTCCGCGAAACGTCGTGACATTAAAGCCAACCATGTGAATGACTTCTGTGTGTGCCACGGTTCAGTGGGAATTGCTCAAATCTTCCGCAGTCAGGGAATTGCGCTTGGAATGAAAGAGTTGCTTGACGCTGCCGATTACTGGGAAAAGGACACATTAAGCCGAGTAGTCATAGATGACCAAGGTCGTCACACTTTATTGTATTATGATCCCGAGAATGGAGGCTTTAGAGAGTCTGGTGGTATTCTTGATGGCATTAGTGGTGCCGGTCTATATCTTTTGGGTGAGCAAACCCATCTGAACAAATTACTACTTTTGCCATGGCAATGAGGAAAGACAAAATACAATATTTTTCCACCAATCGGGTTGTGTTGCGAATGCCATTAATGCCTTGCAGCATTCTCAACGATGTGCTTTTCTCGGACGAAGAGTTTGAGAAGATAATTACAGACCGCACCTTCAGGAATGCGGTTTTCTTGTCTTCTCCAGCCTTGGCACAGGAACTTGACCGCTTCTTGACCGGTAAAATGACAAAAGAAATCAAAATCGAGAGACTGAAAGCTGGGCTTACGAAATATATTGAGAGGATGTCGACCCGCTGCACACCATTTGGTTATTTCGCTTCATGTTCAACTGTAGAATTGGCAGATAGGCATAAGCTCCTGGTATCCAGCAATATCAAGGAGAATTACCGTGTTGACATGCTTTGCTTATACAACCTGGCACAGATTCTCCTATCAGACAATGAAATTCTAAGGAAACTCAGCTACCGAACGAATGACACATTGTTGAGTGTTGGTGGAAGATATCACTATATAACTCGTAGTTATACCCCACAGGGTGTTCAATTTCAAATAAGTTCGGTCAAATGCACACCAATTTTAAGAGAGGTGTTAAAGCTATGCAAAAGACAAATAAGTTTTGAAGATCTAAAACAGAGCATAACGGATGTTTATGAAATAAGCGACTCAGCTTTGACCGATTACCTGCTATCCCTCATCAAGAATCAGCTGTTAATTAGCAATATTGACCCCACTGTCACAGGAGAAGAATATCACACTCTCTTGATGACACATCTGCCAGAAGTAGGAATCAGAACCAAACTTAAGCAACTAAAATCATGTCTATGGGAACTAAATGCAAATCGTAATTACGAAGAAAACAAAAAGACCATACAAGATGTAAAAGTCTTGCTTAAGGATTGTGGCTTAGGCAAAATAAATGATAAGTTCCTTGTCCAATTAGACACTTTTAGAGAATTGTCACAAGGCTGTCTGAATAAAGACACATTGATACCTCAGTTGCAGGATGCGATTGATTTTATGCTCCGTTTCAGCAGTGCGGGAGAGAGCACGGAAATGGCAAATTTCAAAAAGCGGTTCACGGCACGATATGAGCAACAGGAAGTGCCTCTGATTGAAGCCTTGGATCCCGAAGTGGGAGTTGGATTTTATGTGAAGTCAAGCGCTGTCAATAATCCATTGATTGCCGGCATACAACCGCCCATCTCACAAAAGTCTTATTCAAGCCTGCCCATTACTCCGCTGTCTAATATATTACTCCGTAAACTGGTGGAATCGTCAGGGAAAGGTGTCATAGAGCTGAAGACAGAAGACTTCAAGATTGAGCCACAGCCCGTAACTAAACTTCCTCCCACGATGGCAGCGATGTTCAGCATTGCAGGCGTCGATGACGCGTCGGGTGAATATAAGCTTCAAGGATTGCATTTCTTTGGCTCTTCGGCCGCAAACCTGCTTGGACGGTTTGCCGGTGGGCATTATGAAATCCGAAAAATAGTCCAACAAATTGCCGACAGCGAAAAAGAAGCATTCAAGGACATGATTGTAGCTGAAATCGCCCATGTGCCCGAGGCAAGGACAGGGAACATACTTTCACGACCGCATTTGCGGTCGCATGAAATAACTTATCTAACAAACTCCACTCTTGATGATGATCAGGTGATTCCTGTCAATGACCTAATGGTGAGCGTTAGCAATAATAGAGTTGTATTACGTTCTAAAAGGATGAAAAAAGAGATTGTGCCTCGTCTCACTACCGCACACAACTTCAACAAGGGAACACCTGTCTACAGGTTATTGTGCGAGTTGCAGAATCAAGGATGCATACAATCATTGGGGTTCTATTGGCAAGGACTTGATAGGATTTTTGATCATTTGCCCCGTGTTGTTTACAAGAACATTACACTCTCACCCGAGAGATGGACACTCAAGACAAGCGACATTAAAGCCGACAATAAACATTTCTCACACGAGAAGCTGGTTGAGTGGAAAGAAACTAACAATGTGCCCGACCGAGTACTGCTTGTCGCTGGCGACAATAAATTGCTGCTTGACTTTAATAGTAACCTCAGTATCAAGGCATTTATCAATGAGATTACACATAGTAGTAGGGTCCTTATTGAGGAATTCATTGAATGTGAAAATGTGGTCACCGACTGTAGTGGCAACAGCTTTCAGAATGAGTTTATTGTCCCATTAATACGTTTAAAGTCATGAGCAATAACGCAGGCAACATAAAAAGGACTTTCATGCCAGGTGACGAGTGGCTTTTCTTCAAGCTATATTGTGGGGTGAAAACTTGCGACAGTTTGATAGTGGATAAGATTCTGCCACTTGCTCATCGTCTCTTGGAGAAAAAGATAATAGTGGCGTGGTTCTTTATTCGATATTCCGACCCCGACTTCCACCTCAGGGTGAGGTTCCTGCTGCGCTCTATCAATGACTTTGGCGATGTAGTGACATTGGCAAGAAAGCAACTTTCCCCTTTCGTTAAGAACTGCGAGGTATATAAAGTGGTTATCGACACCTACCAAAGGGAGATTGAACGATATGGGGCTAAGCACATTGAACTCTCAGAGCGTGTTTTCCATGCCGGCAGTGAATGTGTCGCGGCAATATTGAAGCTATCAATTGACAACCCAGCGATGCGATGGAAGGCCTCTTTCCTGCTTGTCGACTCACTGCTCTCAAGCCTGGGACTTGACTTGGAGCGAAAAATGGCTCTTATTGAGGAAATGAATGGCTCATTCTTGAGGGAGTTCAAATTCAATATCCACAACAGTAAGAGCCTCAATGAGGCATATAGGAAAAAGAGAAACACTGTGAGTGATATAATACAAGGCAACAATCTTGATGACAGAACTTTATCAATAAGTAAATCTATCAAGACTTACACCAACACTGTTGTGGCCATAATAGGTGAATCACCATGGAATAAACTGAACATTCCATCTTACATTCACATGGAAATGAACAGGCTCTTTGCTAGCAATAACCGCCTTAACGAGATGGTAGTGTATAATTTCCTTACAAGATACTACAAAAGTGAGATTGCGAAAGCAAAATTACGAGACTAAATAACTTAATTATTAATTATTTTTAATTCTTTTAAATTATGAAAAAAGTAACTGAAAAAGACTTGTCTCTCGACAAGCATGTGGTGAGCAACCTTAGTGGTAATGCTGACACTAGAGATGAAACTAATAATGAGCTTATTTGTGCATCAAATGTCTGCACAGATTCTAATTTCGAAATTTGTTGTGCCGAGACGAAGGAAGATGATTGTATTGCAACAGAAGCATGTATCTCTGTTGATGTTTGCCCAGAAACAAATGACTCGTTATGTGAAAGATGTACTAACAACACATGCCAAGTTCCCAAAACAAGAATTCTGTGTTAATGTTTGATTGTTTATGGTTTTAACAAATTAATAGAATCATAAACATTATAAGAAGTGAAATTTTCAAATCATCAGCGGAAATGAAAAAGATAGCCCTATTTTTATATTCGTTAATGCTTATATTCGCGTTGACATCTTGCGAAGAAGATATTAGCAAACGGCAAGCAATTTTTGCTGCCACAATGCCAGCCGATGACTTGACATCTTTGCGTCCAGGAAGCATTATTAGTGGTGTGCCAGAAGCTGATGGTTTCAATCTGAATGCTCAGTGGAAAGATGGCGACAAGATACAGATTTTTGTGCTTC
>CAMKGM010000091.1 GCA_946412245.1 uncultured Bacteroidales bacterium | reverse complement strand
CCCAATCAGGCTGGTCTTGACAATGTGACCGGCATCCAGATTGAGAATGACACCTACTACAAGCAAGACCATTTCTGGGCTTGGGATACAGACTATAGTTTCACTATCCATATGCGCTACCTGAAGGGGCTGGAAATGGAGTTTGAGAAGTGCAAGGATGCCGAACTTGAATGGATTGCTCCCAACAAAGTGAAGATGAGTGCCGACAACACTTGGCTGCCTGAATATACGCACTCCTGCACTTACAGGAGCTCTTACATGGCCAAAGTTGTTACCGACGATGGCACGGTCTACAGCGACGGATCAATCTTTGTGCATGACCATAATGCAGAATCGATTGAACTTGACGTGCCTGCTCAAAACTTCAATGTTGAAGTGATTAAAACTGGTATTTTTTATTACGTTTACAACAATACCACACTTGAGCTGAAGCTTCCCAAGGCTACAAAGACGGTAACTCATTTCAATAACACGTCATCTGATGTGACGGCATCGTTCAACCAAGTGAAGGGAGAAATGCGCCTGCAATGGGAGGTGGATAACGCTGTCGCCGAGGAAGGAGATTTTCAGATTTACCGCACGCCCATGAGCGAGTATGGCTCCTACACGGGCAACCGCGAGAAAGTGGGCTCAACGTCCGATAATTATTTCATCGACAAAGAAATGTATGGACTGGGCTACAACAAGTATTATCGCTACGAATTGTTCCAGCTCAAGAATTCGTGGGCTCCGTTGGATATACCCAGCGACCCTCAGCCACTCTCTAATATCAATGCAGCCGTTGTTATGGCTAACACCGTGCCGGTGATACCATTGCACCTCAGCCAGGATGTGGATGTCACCGACAACATAAAGATAGACTGGAATTTTGGCAATGTGCCAAAGAATGAGACATCGGTAACATTCTATGTGAACCGCATTGATCCCGATGGAACAATAAGGAAAAAATATGGAGAAGTCACTGTGCCACGTGATGCAGGAAAAGCATCGTTCACCGATGACAAGCCTGAGTCAAGCTGCGAGGTGTACAGATATTTTGTCAACACCGATATGCTTGACGGGAAATTGCACTTCACCAGCGACACTATTCAGTCAAGCTTGCTTGACGGCAGCATTGTGACTAGTGTAACAATCAGTAAGGGTAACTACCAGGGAAGCGTTCATGTTAATTGGACAGCAAAACAGGTGGGCACCAGCCCAACTTACTATGAGGTTCACAGGCGTTTCATAGGTGCCAGCGACTGGCTCACAATCGGCACCACTTCGGGAACAACAACCAACTATACCTACGTGGACCAGACAGCCGAGCCTGGAAGATTCTATGAATATCGCGTGGCTGCCTACTCCCCCGACTGTGACGGCACAGGCCGAGTTATCAGCAATTCGATTGTTGAGAGCGGCTTCAGCCAAGCGGCTGGTGTGATTGCCGGTCGTGTACAATTTGATACAGGCACGGCGGTTGAAGGAGTAAGGCTCAATCTCATGCGCAGTGGTGACGAGACGTCGCGTCCACAGTTCTACAGTCGCAAATTGCTTGATGAGGGTGTCGGAATGGTGTGGCTTGCCGAGCCCAGTACTGCCAATAACATGCTGCGTCTTGACCGACCATTTACCTTGCAAATGTGGATTAATCCCGATGAGGAGCAACACTGGGTGGGACTTTTCAAGATGGACAAATATGATGGTGACACTTATGACGCCGAAGGAAACCTCGTAGGCTATAATTTCGGTCTTTTCAATTACAATCACAACCGGTATGGTGGCGACCATGACGGTTTTGCACTGATGCTGAAATTCGGTGGTACCGAAAAGTGGTTCAAGAATCCTGCCACTGGCGCCTATGGAGTAATTGAATACAACAAATACAGCCACATCACCATCCGCAACAATGCTGATGGCTCAATAACCTTCATCATCAACGGAGATGTCGAGAATCCTTACATATTTGACCTCAAGGATTTTCCCTCTCTTCACTTCGACACCAGCGAAATTCCAGCAGATGCCGACAACAAGGTTAAAGTGAGGATTTGTGGTGCCTATGGAGGAAATCATCACAACACCCTCAAGGGAAACATCGATGAAGTGAGAATATGGAATCGCGCGCTTCCCGACAACGAGATTGTCACCAATTACGACCGCCTGCTAAGTGGACGTGAAACAGGACTTAAACTCTACTGGCCCTTTGACGAAGGTCTAGAAGAATATGCTTATGACTATTCCTATACCGATGGCATTCCTAACGGAAACCACCCAGACTTGGGCACCAACAACCGTCCATCGGAAATCGTGCCTAGCGAAGATCAGCTCTCGCTTTATGGCTTGACCAACACCAATGGTGAGTATATCATACGTGGCATTCCATTCACTGGCAGCGGCACGGGCTACACCGTAGCCCCCACCAAAGGCATTCACTCCTTCAATCCCACCAGCCGCACTGGTTTCATCAGTGCAAGTTCGCTGTCGCTCAACGGTTATGACTTTACCGATGTGTCAAGTTTCAAAGTGCGAGGCACAATTCGCTATTCTGGTACCACGATTCCTGTCGATAGTGTGACATTCTATGTTGACGGTATGCCTTGCAACAAGAACGACAAACTCATCTACAGCGACGCAAATGGCGAATATGAGATTTCGGTACCTATCGGCAGCCACTATATCGAGGCTCGCCGCGACGGCCACACCTTTGAGGGTGCCGGTCGCTATCCTGTAGAAGAGGACGCTACCTATGAGTTCGTTGATGATACCCATATCGATTTCTATGATAACACGCTCGCGGTATTTGCAGGCCGTGTTACCGGTGGCAACACCGAGGGCGAGAAACCGTTGGGTTATGGAGTTAGCGAAAACACCATTGGCAAAGCAATAATAACCTTGACGCCGCTCGACCACCCGCAACGCATGCTCAACGCCGTGCAGCAAGTGCAGGGCACCACCATTGAGTGGGTGCCTAATCCCGAGAATATTGCCGTAGAAAGTTCTTCACTCGATATCGGCAGCACATCCTATCGCGCTGGTGGTGACGTTGATGATGTGAAAAATATCATTATCACCACCGACGAGAATACTGGTGAATTCAGCGCCAAGATACCTCCAATTCGTTACATGGTGAAAAGCGTAAGTTTCCCCAATAATCCTACCATTGAAAATGATGAGGTGTTCTTGTCAATTCCTGCGGTGAACCTCACCAATCCTAAAGATTCAATCACTCCCGACACCGTTTACACGGTAAGCAACGAACCGTTGCCACTGTTCAGGTGCAACAAGAAGATGATGCTCACCTATCACAGTTCACCAGTGATAGACATCACTCAGATGGGGATGCCACCAGGTGCTTTCGGTACCGATACCCTGACCGTCACCGATGTGGGTGAAGAAATCAAGCTTCCCATCTACAATTACAACGAGTCAACTGGTGAGGTGACCTACAACTATGGCTACCCCATCTTCCAGTTAGGGCGGACCTACGACTTCAAGGTGATGGCCTATGAGCCTTACATGAACTATGACAAGATTGCGGCAGGGAAGTTGCGAAAAGACATGCTACGAGACTCCGTCATCACCTTTGGCAATGAGTTGGGCGAGGCTGCGCTCATTGCTGCCGAGGACAACGTTATCGATGGTCGCGAATTAAAACGTGGCGACATGGCGAAACTCGACCCCGAGCAAGTGCGGCTCGATTCGTTAGGAGTGGGACATTACAAATGGAGAGCTGGAATACCAGCCCTCACGGCGCCCTTCACCCGCAACATGAACGCCTCGATGGTTGTTCAAGGCAAGACAAAACTATGGAGTTACGAAGGCTTAAATGGTATTATTGCTGGCGTGGTGCCCACGGGCAACAACTTTATCACTGCGGGGCCTAGCCATGTGCAGATGGTGCTGCGTGACCCGCCTGGTGACGCATCCTATGCAACTTGGGCGAGAGATTCGGTCACTAGCGACTACACCTACACTGTGCGCGGTGTTCACAACAATACAGAGTTTGGTGTTGACATACGCAACTCTGTAGAATATGATATGATTGCTGGTTCGGCATTTTTCGGCACAGTATTCTACAACAATATTGTTAGTGAGAATCAAGTGTCATGGAAATATGACGTTCATAAAACTTGGGATAATCACAAGTCAGTTACCTACACCAATGGAATGTCAACATCTTCCAATTCAACTATGGACTATGTGGGCCGAGATGGAGATGTGTTTATAGGTTACTCCACCAATTATATAATAGGTGCTGCCGACAAGGTTGGAATCTTTAAGCAAGAGGATGGCTCTTGGGCAGTGGATATGCAAGAGACCATGTCGATGGATGAGAAGTTCAATACTCATTTTGAGTATTCTCAGAACTACATCGAGACAACCCTGTTCAGCAATATTAAGCGAACCCGCAACACCATGCTCAAGCACATCAACTCGATGAGCGAGATTGAGGAGAATCCACAAGTGGCAACCTACTACACTTTCCTCACCGAGGACGACCCGCGCTACGGCTCGAGCAATAGCGATAAGGAAGTGTGGGGCGACCAGGCCGTCGATGGCATGGAAGGCCCAAGCTACTATGCCCGTTTCCCCGATGGTTTTGAAGGTTGCGACAGTGTGCACTGGTGCAACCAGGTCATTGAGTCGTGGAAGAAAACCCTTGCCGCCAATGAGGAAGACAAGATTAAAGCATTCAACAACCCGAATTACAAAATAGGTAACGAGTCGTTCGAGCGTGGTGTGACAGTTACTAACACCACTGGCACCACGACAAATACCGTTGACAACTCTACCGAGAATTTCTCAACTGGACTTGCCTATAGAGGCAAAAACGGTTACCTAATCAATAAGAGTGGTTGCATCATTATCTCAAATACCGATATTGGTTATCATCAAACCAAGTATGACATTGACGAGACGACCATAGTTGATAGGTTCGCTTATACGCTCAACGATACGCAGCGCGGCAATGCCCACACGGTTGACATCTTTAAATCCCCTAAGGGATGGTCCACCATCTTCCGTACTCGTGGCGGACAGACGCGCTGCCCCTACGAGGGTGAGACACGCACCAAGTACTACAATCCAGGCACTCTTCTCGACTATGCGACGATGAAGAGCGATAATCCTCACATCTCGATGCCTATCCGCAACTTTGTTGACATCCCCGCTGGCCAAGTAGCTCAAGTGCAGGTGGTATTTGTCAATGAGAGCGAGACCCACGAGGCGCTCACCTCGGCTATAGTCTATGTTGACGCACTAACCAATCCTAATGGATTGCAGATTTTAATGGACGGAGAGCCTCTTGTCAACGGAGTGGAAATGTGGATGGAGTATGGAGTGCCCATCACAAAGACGCTCACTATCAAGCAGGCCGACAACTCCGTTCTCGACTACAACGACATCACCTTGTTCCTTGCCAACTCGTGCAAGCCTGAGAGGTGGATTTATGAGAATGTTTCGTTCTCGGCACACTTTGTGCCTGCAGCGCCGCCAGTCACTCTCAATCTCAACAAGACAATCCTCAACCAGCGAGCTGTGCAAAATAAAGAAGAGATAGTTGCCACCATTAGCGATATCAACCGTCTTTTCAGCGGTTTCAAGGGTGTGAGACTCAAATACCGCTTTGCTGGCGATGCCCAGTGGATTACAGCCCACGAATGGCTAACCGATGAAAGCTATTTGAGCGAAGGCCATGAGACCGACGAACAGTCGCTCATGCCAAACGATAAGCCCAACATCACCTACGATCTCAAGCTGCCTAACATCGACGGCCATTACATGGTGGCTGCCGAGAGCATGTGCATCTTGGGAGGCAAGGACTACACTGCTATGACCGATGAGATAGAAGTGATTCGCGACACCCGTGGTCCCAAGCTGCTCGGTCAGGCTTATCCCAACACAGGCATACTAACACCCACCGATGACATCCGCATCAAGTTTAACGAAGACATCCGCGAGAGTTATCTCACCAAGGACGACAACTTCTTCATCACTGGTTCGCTCAACGACTCACAGGTTTCACACGACGTGTCGCTCCAGTTCAACGGCACACCAGTCGAGACCGATGCCTACCTGCCCATCGCCAACACCAGCTTCGCCTCCTCGTTGTGGCTCAAGCGCAAGGGCAGCGGCACCATCATTGAGCACGGAACCGAAGGCAACATGCTCAAGGTTGCCATCAACGAAAATGGCCAAGTCGATGCAACTATCAACGAAATCACAATCACGTCGATGGAGACCGTGCCAATGGACAAGTGGGTTTTCCTCGCTCTTAACTATGTGAAAGGTATGGCGGGTCAAAACACTCTCACCATGCTCATGGCCGAAGATGGCAACGAGACGATGCTCTTCGACGAAGCAATTGTGTCCGACTACAATAGCAACGGCCGCTTAATATTAGGTCGTGATTTCACTGGCATGATGCACGAACTTGTGCTCTGGAACAAGAACTGCCCAGTGCGCACCTTGCTGGCACAGAAAGATGAGGTTGTAGCACCCTATCTGCCAGGACTCGTGGGCTACTGGAAGATGAACGAGGGTCACGGCACCATCGTTACCGACTATGCACGTGGACGCAACATGCATCTGGCTGCCGAGTCGTGGAACGTGGAGAACACCAACCTTGCCGCCCACCTCGATGGCGAGCACATCATCAGGGTGCCTATTGGAGGTGTGTCGCCACGCTCAACCGACAGCTATGTTGTCGAGACCTGGTTCCGTGGCGAGAAAGACAAGAATGCCCGAGCAACATTGCTTTCGGTTACCGACCGCGTGTCGATAGGCTTCGACTACGACAACTCGATGATTCTCCACCTCTACAACGATAGCCTGTCGTCGCTCGACAGCAATGGCCTGCCAATCGTGCTCACCAACACCGACTACAACGACGGCAACTGGCACCACATCGCCCTCAATGTGCATCGTGGCGTGAGTGCCGTGGTTTATCTCGACGGTAAGCCGGTCAAGACCCTTGCCGAGCAGCAATTGCAAGCTGCAGCAGGCGACTACCTCTATGTGGGAGGTATCCTCAAGTTTGACCCACAGTCAAGCATGATTCAGGAAAGCTATCGATTCACTGGCGACATCGACGAGCTGCGTGTGTGGAACGTGGCATGCGATGGCACTTCGGTTATAGCTAACCGCTACAATCAAGTTGATACCGCCCAGGTTACTGGACTCATAGCCTACTACCCAATGGAGCACAGCGTGCTTGATGCTAACGGCAACATCATCACAGAGTTCAGCCTCATCAACAATGCTCCTGGCATGGAGCAGCTTGGCATGGGCGAGGCCATAGGCCCTGGAGTGATGCAATCGTCTACTGCTCCTGCTTTGCGCAAGTCGCCACTGAAGCAGAACCTCGATTTCGACTACACGGCTTCGTCCAACGAGATCTATATCAACCTCAACACCTTGCCGGCACGCATGCAGGGCAATCTGCTCACGTTCATTGTCAAGAATGTGCGTGACATGCAGGACAACCTATCGGAGGCCATTACTTGGAGTGCAGTGGTCGACTACAGCACTCTGGAATGGGATCAAGAGGCGCTCATGGTTGAGAAGGACCGCTTGAGCGAGACGCCTTTGTTTGCAGCCTTGCACAACAAGGGCAGTGAGAGCGGACGCTTCGACATTTCAGGGCTTCCCACCTGGATTACTCCTTCGGTAACCTCTGGCGTGCTTAGCACTGGCGAGTGGGCGACTATTGAGTTCACAGTGGGAGCCGACGCGCCTGTTGGAACTCACATGGTCTATGCCTACGCCACCAACGACGACGGCATCTGCGCACCGCTCCTCTTCAATGTCACTGTCACTGGCAACGAGCCCAACTGGACTTTCGACCCCTATGGAGCCGAGAGTTCGATGAACATGATAGGTCAAATCTACTTGGACGACAAGATTTGCACCAACACTAACACCAAGATAGCAGCCTTTGTCGATAACACTTGCTGTGGCGTGGCTTCGCCCAAGCTCATGCCCAGCCGCGATGCCTACTTTGTGAGCATGACAATCTATGGTCTCGAGGACATTACCAGCGAGAAGCCCATCATATTCCGCATCTACGATGCCGACCAGGGTATTGTCTATGGCAATGTGCTCACAACGCTCAATGGCAAGAACCTCAACCTCACCTACAGCCCCAACAACCTCGTGGGCGACTACGACAATCCAGTCATGTGGCAACCCACAGACCAAATCGACCAGCTGTGTCGTCTGTCAACCGGCTGGAACTGGATATCGCTCTATGTGCAACCCGAACAGGGCAAGGACGACCTGGAGAGCATCCTGGGGCACGCCAAGGTGTTCAACACCATCAAGAGCAAGGAGGGTTTTGCCATGAACAACGGCACCCGCTGGACCTCGACAGGACTCGACACCCTGACCATCGGCAAGCTCTACAAGCTCAAGGTCAAGAACGACGTCGACCTGAACATTGTCGGCACCTTCATTGACACGCGCACCACCACACAGACCATTTACCCCGACTGGAACTGGATTGGGCCGTTGTCAATCTACAACCTGAGTCTGGAGGAGGCGTTTGCCGACCTCAACCCCACGCGTGGCGACATCATCAAGAGCAAGACGCAGGTTGCGTTCTACGACGGCTACAAGTGGGAGGGCGATCTCACCGCAGTCATTCCGGGCATGGGCTATTACTACAAGTCGTGCAACACGCAGCCGGTGACCTTCCGCTATCCCACCATCGATGCCAGCTATGTGCAAGGGGCCCCACCGGTGATGCGTGCTCCGGCCGACTTGCCGTTCACGCCCGTCGACCACCACCAGTTCAGCGACAACATGAATGTGGTGGCACG
>CAMKGM010000090.1 GCA_946412245.1 uncultured Bacteroidales bacterium | reverse complement strand
GTTGCGACTTTCGTCACAACCGTTGTGGTCTTGATTGGCGGAGAGGACAAGATTCGAACTTGCGGTAGAGTTACCCCTACGGCAGTTTAGCAAACTGCTGGTTTCAGCCACTCACCCACCTCTCCGGTAGCTAGCTGAAAGTATTTTCAAATAGCGAGTGCAAAGTTAGCACCTTTTTTTGACATGACCAACAAAAAAATGATATTTTTCAAATAATTCTTTGAAAATGGCAAAGAAAACGAGGTGCAATCGCACAGCACAAAGCGCAGCCCAGTAATGAGTTGCGCCTTGAAGATGAAGCAGGTATTGAATGCTGTCTTGTTCAGTTTGAGCGGCCAGATTCTCGTTCTTTGGTGTCGCGATAGACATTATTGACTTTATTGCCACCGAAAGTGTACGACACTCTCAAAGAGACGGCATGGCTGTGGATGTTGTTGCGGGTATAGACATTGTAGCCGCTATACAACGCCGTCGATTTGGTAATGTTCCAGCCGAAAGGGTCGCTCACGGCAGCTGCAAGCGTCAAACGGTTGTCAAGAAGCACATAACGCAGTTCAAACCCAATCAGCGACATCGCCTCGTATCGCACCATGCGCTCATGATAGGGGAAATAATGGCTGAACCGCACATTAAAGATGAGCGTCCGTGGGCGATTGAGCATCCACGAGGTGTTGATTTCCAATTTGCCGCTCCAACTGCTATCGTCATGCTCCCGAAAATCGGCAATCTTCGATTTAGCATAGGTGTTGAACACCTCGCCACCCACATTCACATTCCACCAGTCGAAGATGGAGCGGTAGTAAGATGCATAAAGACCCGCCTTGTTGTTGTCGATGCAATTCATGGGGATAGAGAATTGCGAGCCATCGGCATTGAAACGCGTGACATAGCCAATGGCATTGCGGTTGCAGGTGTTGTAGAGCACCGCATAGACTCCCTTGAAGCTGTAACTGAGTTCGGCATTGTGAGCAATGCTTGGCCGCAGGTCGGGGTTCCCAGACACATAGTCGCTGGTGGTGGTATAGTAGCGGAACGGATTGAGGTCGCCAAAGTTGGGGCGCGTGATGCCCATTGAGTAGGACAAAGAGAAGCGCCCCACCCTCTGATTGTTCCAGCTCAAGTTTAACGAGGGGAACAGATAGCCATAACTATTGTTGTGCTTCTCGTCGCCGACCGACTGAAGCCCTTTCACATCGGTATGCTCGTAGCGCAGCCCAAGTTTTCCGAAAAAAGAGTTGCCGAAACTCTTCTCGGCACTGACATAGGCGGCAGCGGTTCGCTCATCATAGTCAAACGCGTTGCTTTGTGTCGAGTCAAAAATCCACTGCTTTTCATCATAAGTGCCGGCAGTCAAAGCCGTCTTGTTGCCGATGGCGGTGTAAGCCACACCCGTTTCCATCTTGAATGCCTTGAACGGCAATGTCACATCTAACTTCACCGAATGGATGTGATATTTGTTATGCCCGGCATTGGTCAGGCGTGACGAGCCGTCGGTCCAGGTCGTGAACACATCGGAGTAGGACTTGGCCGATTTATTGAACCAGTTGTAGGTGAAGCTCAGCATCTTGCCTTTGTCATCAAGTTGCCAGTCCGCAAATGTAGTCAATGTGAACGCATTGTTCGGGCGAGACGGCGAATCATTATATGAGTTGAGGATGATTCCATTGTCGTTGGTCACATCGCTTAACTTGCTATTCAGCCGTGTTGTGCTCAGGTTGACAATGACGCCCGCGTTAAGCCGGTCGGTGAATTTGAACTTGAAAAGGCCATTCACGCCCAACGCGCGGTTAGTGAAATGTGTAGTCCGTTCAGATGTCTTCACATGGTCACTGAATGTGTAGGTGCGATCAAGATCATTGATGCCTCGGTTATCACCCCAATTGGCATCTGCCGAGAATTCCACTTTGCGAGTGGTGTGCGACAGATTGCCGCCCAACATATAACAGAAGTCCTCGCGAGCAATGCCCCTCCCCCACACATTGCCACGCGTGCCAAGCGACTCGTTGCGCGTGGTGATGCTAATGAAGGCCACATTGGTTGCTGCGGCATACTTCGCTGGCGGCGTAGTGAGTACTTCGATTTTCTCGATGCCCGATGCCTGCAGATTTTTCAGTTGCATGGCAATGGCCTCGTCGGGCATCTCCAACAAGCGGCCGTCAACGATATATCGCACCGACGATTTGCCGGCAACGGTCACGGCATCGCCTTCGACGGTCACGCGCGGAATCCGGTCCAGCACCTCAATGCCGTTCAGCCCTTTGGTGAACGCATCGTTCTTGGTGAGGTAAACGATGCGGTCGGGTTCCTGTTTGAGCACTGTGCGGTGACCGACCACCACCACTTCGTTCAATTCGAGCACCTTATCCCAATAGTCGGCAATGGAATCAATGCTTGCCGTGTCGTTTTTTTCCTGTGCAAAAAGGCACACAGGGAGCAGAGCCATCAATACGACGGCTTTCATCGTTTTGTTCATAATGAGTTATTTATAAGTTACCTAAATGCCTTTTCTTTGCCTTGTATGAAGAAGAAGGCACCGCCACGCTTGTCACGCTGCAGGCCAATGTAGATGACCTCGCCATTGTTGACAATCTGTAGCGAGGTGTATTGCCCGTCAGCCCCGTTGTAGTCGGAGTATTCCTTAGCCTTGGGTGCGTCTTTCGAAATAGCCTCGGCAATTTTCTTGATGATGCCGGGATTGTTCTTGACCGTCAATCCGCGGTAATAGTTGCCGTTGCTCTTATAAATTGAAATGGTCACACTCTTGTTGTCGTTATAGCGGCCATCAAACAGGCTTTCAACATTCAACTTCGGCGGGGCGGCATATACTGCCAAGGCAGTAACTATGCACATTATTATAAGAATCAGGCGTTTCATTTCTCTAAGTATTTATGTTGCATGAATTGATTTACTTTTTCTTGTTCGGCAGCGTTCTGTTGAGCCACAGTCTGTATGAATTGCTCCATCCTGGCGACATCGGCCTCGACAATCGCCTGTGCTTCGTTGCCGCTGGCTTTATGCCCTGCGACATAAACGATGCAGTCGCTATTGCCCGCTGGCGTGACGGCGCTCCTGCTATTGAAAAGCATTGCCACGCCCACAATCATTGCCACACAAGCGGCCGCTGCTGCACGCCACAGCCACTTTGTGCCAGTGCTGCGCTTTTGAGCCAATGCGTTGCCGATGCGCTGGCGCAAGTGCACCGATGCCCCTATTGTGCGTTTCGGTTTCAACAATTCTCTTATGTCTTGATACTCGTCCATAGCGGTCATTGATTATTGGTGAAATACTCTTCTCTCAGTTTTTTCATACCCGAATAGAAACGGGATTTAGCAGTGGATTGTGGGAGATTGAGAATGCGGCTGATTTCTACAAACGAGAGTTCGTCGACCACATTCATTCTCACAATCTCAGCCTCATGAGGCGGCAAGCCGTCGAGCAACCGGTTGATGCGGGCTATTTCTTCCTCATCGAGCTGGTTTTCTGTCTCATCGGGCAAGTCTACGCGTTCAAACGGCACTGTCACGACTGGCTTTTTTCTGAACTTGTCCCGGCACAGGTTGTAAACTATGCTGAACAGATAGCACTTTGCATCATTCACCCTGCTGCTGTTTTCAAGCAGCCGCAGCACAGCCTCGTAAACAATGTCCTCGGCCTCGACGCGGTCGTCCGTGCGGTAATATGCAAACCTCACCAATGCATCAAGATTTGCCTCTATCACGTTGTCAATATTTTTGCGTCTGATGCCAAACATAGTCTCTGAGTGCTCATTTTGCCCTCCAATATATAAGACGCAAAAACACGGAAATCGCTGAAATAATTGCATGAAAAATATCATCGGTTCATTTATTGTTTGTATTTTTGCATAGTTAAAGTAAACAATGTAAAATGGAAACTATATCGACATACTATTACCGCAAGGGAAAGATAGGCATTCAGACTGTAGCCTACTGCATCGCGTCGGTGCTACTGGTGGCCCTTGGGATTTTCTGTTTTTCGCACTGGGACCTTGGCTTCCTATTCAGCGACTGGAAGGGATATCTGATGATTGGCGGTTACGGGATCATCACGCTGAGCATCATTTACGCCACATTCGATTCATTCTTGAAACTGGGCAAGGCCAACCATGGCATACCGGCGTTTAGTGTAGCCGACGACCGCTTCATCGTCTACGACAAACATGGCTTGGAGACGTCCATACTCTTTGAGGACTGCGAAAAGGTGCGTTTCAAGAAAGAAATCAAGTATCGCGGGGCTCAACCTACTCTCAAGCTCATCATTGTCTATCGCGACAAGACCGACCTTTCGGGCAACAGGCGCATTGAAATACCTCTCGACGAACTCGACCACACCCAGCGGCAAATTGACCGCCAACTGAAGAAGGTGTACCACAACTACAAGCAAGAGCACGAAGCTTGATTCTTGGCACCAAGTTGGGATTTTCAGTATCCCGACGCAGGTCATAAAAGCGACTAACGTCTTGATTTTGAAATATTTACATACAATTACAACCAAAGGGGTAGCCAGTTGTTGGCCACCCCTTTGTGATGAGATTGTGCTGATGCACGATAATTACCTAGTAAGCTTGAAGCTCATGCGGGAATTACTTGGTGAGTTCAAAGCCCACGCGAGCACCGTCGGCGCTCTTGGCGAGTTTGCTAACAGCCTCAATGGCAGCCGCATTGGTCACCTTACCGCAGTTCTGGAGCATCGTAGTCATCTGCTTGGCATCAAACATCAGACCCATACCATTGTTGGTCTTGGTCACATTGCCCTTAATGGTGTTGCTACCGCTCTTGAGGGCGATTTCACCGGTCTGCTCGTTGAAGGTGTAAGTGCCATTGAAAGGAATTCCGTTCACCTTAGCGCTGAAGGTCTTGTCAGCACCGAAGTTGAAGGCGGTGTTGTTCTTGTTGATACCGATGTTCTGATAAGTGGGAGCGAGCGACGAAATCATGTTGTTGGTAGTCGCTGTACCACCAGCTTTAGCCAGAGTCTGCTGAGTGGTGAACGCTGCGCTGGGAGCGTTGTAGTTCCAGTTACCCACCAGGCTCGACGAGGTGAAGCCGAGACCGCCGCCAAAGAGCACGTTGCCAAGCACGCTACCAAGCACACTGGTCAGAATACCGCCACTATTGGTGTTAGTTGATGTTCCCAGGCCATTCATGCAGCTTGATGCAAGCAGTGCCAGGGCTGATAATACTGCAATAAAAGATTTCTTCATAATTGTGGTTATTAAAAGATTAATAAATGTCTATCGCAAAATTACATATAAATACGAAAAAAACGGCACTTTTTCTGAAAAAAATATGCGACACCGGCTCTTTTTCACCTTTTTCAAGTAGTTTTTCTGCATCACCTCACAACCGTTTAAAACGGTAGCACGTCGGTGCGGCGCGGGCTGAAGTTGTCGTTGACCGACACGGTGCGGGCCTTGAAATCGACGGTGACGGTGCGTGCACTAATCCAGTTGGGATAATAGACCGTCATGGTAAGTACCGAGGGCGATGTCCAGGCATAGTTGCCGGCGCACACGAAGTCAGGAGTTATACCGGCAAAGCGGTTGCGTGCCGTGATGGAGTAAAGCGGCAGGGCATGTGTTGTGGCATCGACCTCCCACATGCCATAGGCTAGGCGTGCCCCATTGATGTTGTGGCCAGCATAGTTCCAGTCGAGTGTGAGATGCTTGTCGTCGGTCAAGGTGATGGTGAGTGGATTGCCATTCTCGGGAGTGATGGAAATCTTGCCGTCACGAGCCAGTTGCTTGGCGAGTTTCGAGGTAGCTTTGCCCTGCGCTATGGGCTGGATGAAAGCGTCGCATTTCTTTTGCAGGTGTTTTGCCGCCTTGTTTTGCGCGGGCAGGGGTTGGTCGCTCACGATGGCAGGAATCAGGTGGTCCCAGATGCAGCCCAGCAGGTCGTGCCCATGATAGCTGATACTGTTGATGACTACCACCAAGTCGAACTGTGGCACACACACCACATATTGTGCCAGGGCGCCATCGGCACGGAACGAACCCGGATATTTGCTGCGCCAAATCTGGTAGCAGTAGCCCTGGTTGCCGTCGGTGGGCGGTATGTTGGTCGCAGCGCACTCAATCTGCTTGGAGGTTGCCTCATCAATCCACTGGGCGCTCACCAGCTGCTGGTCATTCCAGTTGCCACGGTTCAGCAGGAGGATACCCAGCTTAGCCAGCGACTCGGCCTGCACGCGCAGTCCCCAGCCACCGGTGTTGTAGCCTTGCGGGCACTGTTCCCAGTCGGCCTCGGTGATGTGCATGGGTGTGAAGAATTTCTCTTGCAGATATTGGAGTAACGTCTTGCCGGTGACACGCTGCACGATGGCGCTGAGCATGTAGCTGCACATGGAGTCGTAGTAGAAGTGTGTACCCGGCTCGTGCTTGGGTTTGGTAGCCAAGAAAGCGCGAATCCAGTCGTCGTTATTGGCTCGCAATGCTGAGTAGTTGATTTCCAGTCCCGAACCCATAATGAGCAAATCGCGCACGGTCATCTGCGCCAGCCACGGCGCGATGGTGTCGGGCATCTTTTCGGGGAAAAACGATGCCACGCGGTCAGTGAGCCGCAATCGGTTTTCGTCAATGGCCGCCCCCACACCCAGCGCCACAAAGGTCTTGGACGCACTGTACTCAATGTGGCCATACTCGGGGCTGAACGGTGCGGGATGCGCCTCGGCCACTACAGCGCCATGTCGTAGCACCATCACATGGTGCAAATGTGTCTCAGGTACCGCGAAAAGCGAGTCAATGAAACGCTCCACAGCGGCACTGCTCATGCCTTGCTGCTCGGGTGCGGTGCGAGGCAGGTCGCCCACCTGTGCCAGTGCCATCGTGCTGAACGACAGTATCAGGCACAAGATGAAGAATTTAGCAAATCGGTTCATAGCAATATGTTTTTATAAATGTATTTACTGAAAAGCATCAGTCGGCGGTGAGTTTGCGGTAGCGAATGCGGGTGGGTTCTTCCTTGCCCAGGCGCTTGAGCTTGTTCTCCTCGTACTCCGAGTAAGAGCCCTCGAAGAAGAATACATTGGAGTCGCCCTCAAAGGCGAGGATGTGGGTGCAGATGCGATCCAGGAACCAGCGGTCGTGGCTAATGACCACCGCGCAACCGGCGAAGTCGTCGAGACCCTCCTCGAGCGCGCGCAGGGTGTTCACATCGATATCGTTGGTGGGCTCATCGAGTAGGAGCACATTGCCCTCCTCCTTGAGCGCCAGCGCCAGTTGCAGACGGTTGCGTTCACCGCCCGAGAGCACGCCGCACTTCTTTTGCTGGTCAACACCTGTGAAGTTGAAGCGCGACAGATAGGCACGCGCATTCACATCGCGGCCACCCATGCGCAGCAGTTCCACACCGCCCGAAATCACCTCATAGACGGTCTTGTCGGGGTCGATGCTGGTGTGCTGCTGGTCGACATAGACCGCCTTCACCGTCTCGCCCACCTCGAAGGTGCCGCTGTCGGGCTTCTCCAGGCCCATGATGAGTCGGAACAGGGTGGTCTTGCCGGCGCCATTGGGGCCGATAACGCCCACAATGCCATTAGGCGGAAGCATGAAGTTGAGGTCGTCGAAGAGCAGTTTGTCGCCAAAGGCCTTGGCCACATGATGCGCCTCTATCACCTTGTTGCCCAGTCGCGGGCCGTTGGGGATGAAAATCTCCAGTTTCTCCTCCTTTTCCTTCACCGTCTCGTTGAGCAAGCGGTCGTAGCTATTGAGTCGGGCCTTGCCCTTGGCTTGACGCGCCTTGGGGGCCATTCGCACCCACTCGAGCTCGCGCTGCAGGGTCTTCTGCCGCTTGCTTTCGGTCTTCTCCTCTTGCGCCAGTCGTTGCGTCTTCTGCTCCAGCCAACTGCTGTAGTTGCCTCGCCAGGGAATGCCCTCGCCGCGGTCCAATTCCAGAATCCAGCCCGCCACATGGTCCAGGAAGTAGCGGTCGTGGGTGACGGCAATCACGGTGCCCTCATACTGCTGCAAGTGT
Source organism: uncultured Bacteroidales bacterium (assembly GCA_946412245.1). Taxonomy (GTDB): domain Bacteria; phylum Bacteroidota; class Bacteroidia; order Bacteroidales; family Muribaculaceae; genus Sodaliphilus. The sequence goes on along the minus strand of CAMKGM010000090.1, from coordinate 840 downwards.
TGCTCCAACCAGTCGATTGACTCGGCATCGAGGTGGTTGGTAGGCTCGTCGAGCAGAAGCACATCGGGTTTCTGCAGCAAGAGGCGACACAGAGCCACACGGCGACGCTCGCCCCCGCTCAGATGCTCGGTCAGCTGGTCACCGTCGGGGCAACGCAGGGCATCCATGGCGCGCTCGAGGCGGCTGTCGAGGTTCCATGCGTCGGTAGCGTCAATCACATCCTGCAACTCGGCCTGACGAGCAAAGAGCTCGTTCATCTTGTTCTCGTCCTCGTAGTACTCAGGCAAACCGAACTTTTGGTTGATTTCCTCATACTCCTTGAGGGCATCCACTACCGGCTGCACTCCCTCCTGCACCACCTCGCGCACGGTCTTGGTCGGGTCGAGCTGCGGGTCCTGGGGCAGATAGCCCACTGAGTAGCCCGGAGCAAACACCACCTCGCCCTGATAGCGGGTCTCAATGCCGGCAATGATTTTCATGAGAGTGGATTTACCGGAGCCGTTGAGGCCAATGATGCCTATCTTCGCACCGTAGAAGAAAGACAGATAGATGTTCTTGAGCACCTGTTTTTGGTTTTGCTCGATGGTCTTGCTCACTCCCACCATCGAGAAAATGATTTTCTTGTCGTCGACTGTCGCCATATTTTTAAGATTTTTAGTTTCAAATAGTCAAGTTCACAAAGTTAATGAAAAAACAGCAATTGTGCAAAAAGTGCAGCTCAACGAGTGCATACAATTTCAATTGCCGGTTAAAGGTTCTATTTGCGTTATATGCGTTAGTCACGCTGTAGCGTCCTGAAAAAAGTTTACAGATTAATACTCTCTCATGTGCAAATGACGG
>CAMKGM010000089.1 GCA_946412245.1 uncultured Bacteroidales bacterium | reverse complement strand
TACCATATTATTTTGTTACATACATGGGAAAGCAAGATGCGGAATGTATGTAAAAAACACTTTTTTCGTGCCCGTTAGCTTAGTTTAACGTTGATGGGCAGATGATTAGCACGTTCAAACCCTTTATTTGCATCATTTTTGATTGTTTTACGCCTTCCGCGTTGGAAGGCAGTAAAACATAATCAAATGTACATAACATTCATTACCCTTCCCTTCGCGCTACTGGTAGCAGCAGGGATAATGCCCGTTGCCAGCATAAAATGGCAATTCCTGGCACCTCCGTGCCGAGTGTTAATCTATGCGATCCAATCGAAGAAACCGCTCTCGTCGTACCCTGTGGAGTGGCAGATGATCGCCCACAACGCCGAACTGTTTGGCAACATTCCCCACTATGTTGACCAGGCCATCGGAGCCATAGTAGGCTGGGTTGACATATCTACGAACGGGGAAATCCCCAAAATTTGGAGCTATGGCGAGAATCTGTTCCGGACGTTCAACGCCCACACGCTGGACAAGCCGTTTTACTGCAACCTTAAGCGGGAAGGCATCGACATGCGGTTCGCTGCTGAAGATTTTGTCTCCCACCAGAAGAAACCCGCTCACCCTTACGGCATCGGCAGCACGCTTCTTGTTCCTGTCAACAGTCGCATCTGGGAGCAGAGTGCTCACGGCACAATTATCTCCATCGACCTTATTGGCGAGGCCTCAAAATGGCTTATCACCGAGGATAACGCCTTGCGCGAGTATGATTCGGTAGTGCTCTACCACAACAACATGTACCGAGAGTTTGGGTTCTCGAGCCGCAACTGCATCATGCCTCATCTTGATGAGCGTGGAAAGGTCATACTCTACCCAAGCATCTTGCGTGACGGCAAGAAAACCGCAAGAACCAGTGTGGTTCTCTACCTTGAAGAAGAGCTGAACAGATGATTTTTTATTTTGCTGTATGCAGATTAAGAAATATTGTTTAACTTTGCAATGTTAAACAATGGATGTTTGACATCTTCGAGGGCAAAAAGAACATTATACTCCTTAAACTTGTAAACTTAGGAACTTTTCAAGATTGATAGTAAGGTAGTATAGTGGTTCACACCATATAGGCGTGAGCCGCTAATACATCTCTATCAATGGTTTCCTAAGGCCAACAAGCTAGATGTATAGGGTTCGCGCCTTTTTTTCGTTTAAAAAGGATATCTTTATACAAATTTATACTAATTTTGTAGCATAATTGTACTAAATACCATTCTACTTAATATGTCAAAAGAACAAGAACGTGCCGAGCTGCATCGAGTGATTTGGAATATAGCCAATGACCTGCGTGGCAGTGTTGACGGCTGGGATTTTAAGACTTACGTCTTGGGAATGCTATTCTACCGCTTTATCTCGGAGGATTTGACACGTTACCTAAATAAACTTGTAGCTGAAACTGGGACATCCGACTTCGATTATGCTTCGTTGAGCGATGCGGAGGCTTTACGTGCCAAAGATCAGACAGTGCAAGAAAAAGGCTACTTTATCTTACCAAGCGAGCTGTTTCAAAACGTCGCAAAGCGAGCAAAGAACGATGACGCTCTCAATATGACACTTGACCAAGTGTTTAAAAACATCGAGGGAAGCGCAAAAGGTACGCCCAGCGAGCCTGACCTTAAAGGTCTGTTCAGTGATTTCGACGTGAACAGCAATAAACTTGGTGGAACTGTCGTTCAGCGCAACGCCAAACTGACAAGCATCATAGAGCGCATTGCCGACTTCAAGCTTGGCGGTGAGCTTCAAGAAGCCAACACCGACATTTTTGGCGATGCCTACGAGTATTTGATGACCATGTATGCGAGCAATGCCGGCAAGAGTGGCGGTGAGTTTTTTACGCCACAAGAGGTTTCTAAGTTGCTGGCACTCATTGCTATTGATGGCAGAGAAACCATCAACAGAGCCTATGACCCTGCCTGCGGCAGCGGTTCGCTACTGCTCCAGTTCCGCAAACTTATGGGCGACAACGTTAAGAACTTCTATGGTCAGGAGATAAACATTACAACCTACAACTTGTGCCGCATCAACATGTTCTTGCATGGGGTGAACTTCGAGAAGTTTGACATCGCTCTTGGTGACACTCTTATCGACCCTCAGCATTGGGATTACGAGCCATTTGATGCCATCGTCTCAAATCCACCATATTCAACAAAGTGGGTGGGTGATGGTGACGCTACGCTCATCAACGACCCACGCTTCTCTCCTGCTGGTGTGCTTGCGCCAAAGAGCAAGGCTGACCTAGCCTTCACGATGCACATGCTGTCATGGCTATCTACCACAGGTACAGCTGCCATCGTCGAGTTCCCTGGAGTACTGTATCGAGGCGGTGCCGAAGGCAAGATTCGCAAATACTTGATTGAGAACAACTACGTTGACACTGTTATTCAACTTCCAGATAATTTGTTCTTTGGTGTCTCTATCGCAACATGCATCATAGTACTCAAAAAGTCGAAAGGCGACAACTGCGTGCTGTTTGTTGACGCAAGCAACGAGTTTGTGCACGAAGGCAACAAGAACAAACTCTCGGAAGATAACATCAAGCGCATCAAAGAATCTGTGTTTGCCCGTAAAGAGGAGCAGCATTTCACTCGACTTGTGAAGAATACAGACATTGCATTAAATGATTATAATCTTAGTGTAAGCAGTTATGTAGAAAAAGAAGATACAAAAGAGATTATTGATATTCATCAACTCAATGCCGATATAAAGCGGATTGTTTCACACGAAAATGAATTAAGAGCTGCTATCGACAAAATCATTTCTATATTATGAAAAATATAGGTGAGTTATTAAAACAATACCTTTCAGAAGGTGTTACGTTTAAAAAGTTGGATTCTTTATTTGAATCTTTCAGTGGAATGACTGGTGTTTCCAACAAATGGAAAGAGACTGGAAATTGTGTTTTTATTGACTACTTGAATGTATATAATAACATAAACGTTGATATACATAAATTGCATAATGCAACTGTTAAGAGTTTTCAACAAAATACACTCAAAAAAGGAGATATTCTCTTGACATCAGCATCAGAGACACCAATGGAGTGTGCCATTTCTTCTGTCATAAGAGATAATATTGCAGACAATGTATTTCTTGATGATCATTTGTTTGCAATAAGATTAAAAGAAGAATTTGAAGGAGTAATTGACACTGCTTTTGTTAACTATTATATGCACTCTTCTACATTCAGAGTAGAAGTATGCAAGAAAGTTAGAGGAGTTACTCGATTTTACATTACTGGAAAGCCTTTTATGTCTCTTGAAATCCCAGTGCCACCATTAGAGGTTCAGAATAAAATTGTTGAGATTCTTGACAATTTCACAAGCCTCACAGCGGAGCTGGAGGCGGAGCTGGAGGCAAGGAAGCGGCAGTATGAATACTACCGCAATCTGTTGCTCACCTTCAATCCCGTCGCCAACGGCGCCGTGACCGGAGGAGAGCAACAGATAGGGGACGGTTTTACCCCCCCCCATTAAGTCGCTGAATATTAGATATTTAAGTCTTGGAGAAATGGGAACATTTATAAGAGGAGGAGGTCTCCAAAAAAGTGATTTCACCACAGATGGTTTTCCGTGTATTCATTATGGTCAAATTCACACTTTCTATAAAACATACGCATATGAAACCATCTCATATACATCTAATGAACTTGCTGCAAAACTGAAACATGCAAAGTATGGCGATTTAATTATTGCAACAACAAGTGAAGATGTAGATGGCTGCTGTAAAGCTGTTGCATGGTTAGGTGGCAATGAGGTTGCTATAAGTGGTGATTCATATATTTTTAGGCACAATCAGAATCCGAAATACATTTCATATCTATTCCAAACAGATATGTTTCTTAAATATAAGAGAATGGCAGCTACTGGCACAAAAGTAACAAGGGTATCGGGAGATAGCATGAAAAAGTTTGTTTTCCCTATCCCACCTCTTGACGAGCAAGAGAGGATTGTCGCCATTCTTGACAGCTTTGAGACGCTTGTCAACGACCTTACTGCAGGTTTGCCCGCCGAGATTGAGGCACGTCGCAAGCAATATGAATATTACAGGAACAAACTGCTAACATTTAAAAAGATAGCATGAAACAATATAACCTCATCAGCGAGAACGAAGAAAGTACCGTCATTGCTCAGTATGAGTCACAGGTAGTGCATGAAAGCGAATACCAGAGTGAAGCAGAGCTAGAGAAAGCCTTCATCCGTCAGCTTGAAGACCAGAAGTATGAGCGATTGCACATCCACAATGAAAAAGACCTTATCGCCAACCTACGCAAGCAGATTGAGCGATTAAACGACTATACTTTCACCGATGATGAATGGAAACGGTTCTTCGAGGGAAACATTGCTCGTCGCAACGACGGCATAGAAGAAAAATCGTTCATTATTCAAGAGGATTACATCCAGGTTCTCGAGCGTGATGGTGGTGAGTTGCCAATGAACATCTATCTCATTGACAAGAAAAACATACACAACAACTCGCTTCAAGTCATAAACCAGTATGAGGAAGAAGGCGGGACTCACAACACCCGCTATGATGTGACAATTCTTGTCAATGGTTTGCCACTGGTTCATGTGGAGCTGAAGCGACGTGGCGTAAGCATTAAAGAGGCATTTAACCAAATAAACCGCTATCAGCGCGAAAGCTTCTGGGCTGGCACAGGACTGTATGAGTATGTGCAGCTGTTTGTCATCAGCAACGGCACTGAGACCAAGTATTACAGCAACACAACACGCGACGCCCATATCAAGGAGATTCAGAAGCATAATCCAAAGAAAGGCCGCAAGCAGACCAGCAACAGCTTTGAGTTCACTTCTTATTGGGCTGACGCTACCAATAAGCCTATCCTCGACTTGATAGACTTTACCCTTACGTTCTTCTCAAAGCATGTCATCCTGAAAGTCCTTACCAAGTATTGCATTCTCACCAGTGAGAAACTGCTTATGGTGATGCGACCTTATCAGATTGTGGCTTGCGAGCAGATACTTGACCGCATTATTCGCGCCAATTATCAACGCACCTACGGTTCCATTGAGGCTGGTGGCTACATCTGGCATACGACAGGTAGCGGAAAGACGCTCACCTCATTCAAGACGGCACAGATGGCATCGAAGTTGGAGTTTATTGACAAGGTTCTTTTCGTTGTTGACCGCAAAGACCTTGACTACCAGACGATGAAAGAGTATGACCGCTTTGAGAAAGGTGCTGCCAACAGTAACACTAACACCGCTATTCTGCGTCGCCAACTGCAAGACCCCGAGTGCCGTATTATAATCACCACAATTCAGAAACTCGCCACTCTCATCAAGAAGAATGCCGAGTTTGAGGCCTATCAAAAGCACATCGTGTTCATCTTTGATGAGTGCCACCGCTCGCAGTTTGGCGATATGCACCAGGCTATAATCAAGAAGTTCAAGAAATATTACATCTTTGGCTTCACCGGCACTCCCATCTTCCCACAAAACTCCAGCAACAACGCACATCCCAACTTGAAGACCACCGCTCAAGCGTTTGGCGACAAGTTGCACACCTATACCATTGTTGATGCCATTGCTGACCAAAATGTACTTCCATTCCGTGTGGAATATATCAGCACGATGAAGAAGCAAGAGAACATTGACGATGATGATGTGTGGAACATTGACCGTGAAAAGGCGTTGATGGACGAGCGACGCATTAAAATAGTCACTAAGTATATTATTGACCACTTCAATCAGAAGACCAAGCGAAACGACAAGTCATATGTGTTCCGCAAGCTGCAGAACATCGAGGAAGTGGCGAAGACCAAGAAAGGCAAGGATGTGGAGGAGGTAAAACTCGCCACAAGGCTTACTGGATTCAACTCGATTTTTGCCGTCGCCTCAATTCCTATGGCTCGCCTCTATTATAACGAGTTCTTGAAACAGATGCAAGAACGCCCTGAGGCAGAACGCTTAAAGATTGCCACAATCTTCAGCTACGGCGTTAACAACGAGGTTAGCGATGACTTCCCCGAGGACGAGAACAGTGAGGACACCAGCGGACTGAGCGACAGCGACCGTGATTTCCTTGAAACTGCCATTGCAAACTATAACAAGCAGTTCAAGACCAATTACGACACATCGAGCGAAAAGTTCCAAAACTATTACAAGGACGTGTCGCTGCGCATGAAGAACCGTGAGATTGACCTGCTTATCGTGGTCAATATGTTCCTCACGGGCTTTGACGCTACCACTCTCAACACCTTGTGGGTGGACAAAAACCTGCGAATGCACGGTTTGCTGCAAGCCTATTCACGCACCAACCGCATTCTCAACAGCATCAAAACTTTCGGCAACATAGTTTGTTTCCGTAACCTTGAGAATGCCACCAACGATGCCATATCACTCTTTGGCGACAAAGACGCCTGCGGCATCGTTCTGATGCGCACCTTCGATGAATACTTTGGTGGCTATACCGATGACAAAGGCAAGAGCGTGCCTGGATACAAAGAACTCATTGACCAGCTGTTTGACGAGTTTCCTGTGGGCGAGCTGATTGTAGGAGAAGAAACCCAAAAACGATTTATTCGCCTCTTTGGTGCAATATTGAAATTACGCAATGTTCTTAGCGTGTTTGACACTTTTGAGGAAAAAGATCTCATGACAGACCGTGACTTGCAGGACTATTGTAGTATGTATATCACGCTGCATGACCAGCTACGTCCCGACAAGCACGATAATACTGAAGTCAACGACGATATCGTGTTTGAGATGGAGTTGATAAAGCAGATTGAAATCAATATCGACTACATTCTAGCACTTGTGAAGAAGTACCACGAGGAGCATACCGTTAACGGACAAATCGAAATCAAGACAGACATTGAACGTGCTATCAACTCCAGCCCGCAAATGCGCAAGAAGAAAGACCTCATCGAAGCGTTTATTGACTCTCTCACCCCAACCTCAAACATCGACGATGACTGGAACACATTCGTGCGTGAGCGTATGCAACAAGAGCTTGATGACATCATCGCCACTGAGAACCTGCGCGATGAGCCTGCTCGCAAATTCATCAAGTCTTGTTTTGTCAATGGCGAAGTGGAAACTAGTGGCACTGAGATTGCCCAGATATTACCACCGATGAACCCCTTTGCTGTTGGTGGTGACAGGGAGAAAAAGAAAAACTCAGTCATTGAGAAGATTAAAGCATTCTTCGAGAAATTCTTTGACCTAATTTCATTCAAAAATTGACATGCTATATCCGAGTAAAGGAGATATGATAGACCTAGTTAACGGTCTATGCCTGATTGAAGATAAAATCAAAGCTGAGCATGGTTTTGACTTTATGAAAGATCCAAAACTCTCGAACGTGGAGGCATTAAAGGTTCCGATGTTCTATGTGTGGAGCAGACTTTATGGTCATACCCACACTCTATCACCTCGTGGAACAAGTGCCTATTGGCTGGCGAGCTTTAAAACCTCGCCACCTGAGTATCTCTCCGAGTGCATGCGCCTACTGCGTGAGGGAGAGATACCATACGTTGATATAGAGCTCAGAAATTCGCTCATCAACTTTTACTCGGATCTCTCTGAAGCATATAATCTATAAATCTAAAATTCGCTTTGCTTAAACGATTAAAGAGCATTAAGTTTAAATAAAATTGAATAATTTTTGTCATTTTGGAATCTCTTTGGCCAATTTATATAAGCGAGGTTAAATGAGAATAAATATTGTTTATGGATTATTGTGATATTCAATAATTTAATATCTTTGCCATTGACTAATCAAACCTTTGTTGTCATGGTAAAGAAAACTGTATTATCAATTGTGATAGCCCTTGTGGCAATGGTTTCGGCCTTTGGGCAAGACACTGTGCCAAACACTAATTTAAGCGATCCTGCTCAAGATGGTATCGTTAAACATCTGCATGGCATTATTCCAAATAGAGAAGAAGTGCTTAAGAACGGTGATGGCAAGCAATTAGTTGATTATGAGATTTTAAATTCACTTCTTTTAAGTAATCTATCAAAGAAGAATATCGAAGTTATCATTCCACATCTTGAAGAAGTTGCTGCAAATGAGAAGCGAAACGATATTAAAGCTCTTCTTTATTATGTCGAGGCTCGTGTGCTGACAAGATTCCGTGAAAGGTATCATGGTCAATTTCTATTTAAGGATAACTTATATGAAGAAAACTCTTCGTCAACAGCACCACTATCTCCCAACTATAATGAGTGGACTTATGATCAAATTAGAAATAAATTAAACGAGTTGGTGCAATTGTCGTTAGCTGACAAGAAAGACCTTCTTACAAAAAAATTGAGTGACTACGAAGGTATCATTAAGCTCGACAGCCTAAATATGTGTCCGTCTCTCTATCATTTCCTCGCACTCGAAGGATACAAATTGTGCAATAATGATTCAGTCCTCAGTGACTTACTCGATATGTGTGAACCTGGCAGTACATTCTTCTTCAATGTGTTGATAGATACTAAATGGGCGCCACTACATTCTTTAAGATTGTTTGGTTCTGAATGTAGGCCTGATGTTTTAAGGAAATACTATGAGCAATATAAGGATAATGAGGAAGCAGGAGCATTGCTTGTTCAATTGATACTTGGATATTGCGAAACGTACTACTATGAAGATTCTATCGCACAATTTCCCAATAGTCGATTTATTCCTGCAATAAAATACGCTCTTGAACAAACAAGAAATGAGTGGATCAATTGGCATCCTTCAGCAGATTTTGGACGAGACCAGATGCCAGAACTTAACACTATGGGATATACTTGGTTTGAATCACCTGAGCCATTAAAGGAGAGTGATTTGAGCTACACTTTACAAGAGACGACTGTCACTAAAGATGGAGACTCCTATATAGTTAAAGGCTACATTTATGGCAACGATGCTTGTGAGCCGCTATATAATGTATTAGTTGGTATCACAAGCGAGTTCAATAAAGGAGTAACGACTAACAGAGATGGCTATTTCGAGTTAAAAGTACCTTCCCTTTACACATCTTTATATACAAGATGTTATGGACATGAAGTTTATGAGTTTAACCCTTCTCTGCTACCAAAAAAGATCATACTCACGGTTAAAGATGAGAGCCTTAAAAATAATTAAGACAACAAGAATGGGAGATGACAGCTTATTTATAATCATTTAAAGCCTCGATGTAACATCGGGGCTTTTATTTTTATAGTATAGCAACCGCCTTCGGGCGTTTTTTTGTTATAGGTATAGTGGGCGTTACCGCTCACTATTCTTTGTTTTAGCTGGCTCTACGCACGCTCTGCTTAAGAATTCTATGTGATGTTCCCATAACAATTTCCTTGAAGTTATCAT
>CAMKGM010000088.1 GCA_946412245.1 uncultured Bacteroidales bacterium | reverse complement strand
CGCGATTGATCGCATTAATAGCCGATACACGACACAAGCCATCAAAATTGCATCAACAACAGGTGCCAATGAATGGAAACCACAACAGAAACACATCAACGAGTCAGAAAGCCCCGTATTACACATTTACTCAGGAATGGTAGTTTCGTCTAAAAAAAATAAAAATAATTTGTCAAATTCATAACATTTCACTAACTTAGCGGTGATTCAGTAAACCATTACCGTGAATAGCATACGCACCAGCAGTAGCTTTTTTGTTGTGTGCTTGTTATTTGCGTTTTTTATGTATTTTTTATGTTTCAATAATATTCACTAACTAATCAGTTTTCAACATGAACAAAAGCCTACTCGTTGCAGCCGCCTTCTTGTGCATGAGCGGAGCGCTAATGGCGCAGCCGAAATCATTCGGCACCCCGCAACTGCTCATCAAGGCCGGTCATGGCCTAATGGCGCCTACATGGTCGCCTGACGGCAAGAAAATCGCTATCACAGGCGATAATTTTATTGGCATATTTGTGGCAAATTCCGATGGTTCTGATCTTAAACAGGTTTCAGATGCCCCCGGTGCCGGCTACAAGATGACATGGAACGATGCCAACAGCATCATCTCTACACCCTACACAATGGTCAACAACCGACGCATAACTCGCATTGAGAGTGTCAACGTAAAGAACAGCAACATCACCCTGGTGGCTCAGCCTGAACGAGACTTCAAGCCCTCTAAAGCATTGAGACACGTTTCTGCTGCATTGCAAATCATGCTTGACCAGCCCATGAATGCAACAACTCTTATCCCAAGCCTTAACAACTTTGCAGGCAAGATGGTTCTTAACCCTGTCTTGTCGCCCGACGGCAAGAAAATCGCCTTCCAAATTGTGGGCAAAGGACTCTTTGTTTGCGATGCCGACGGCAACAATGTGGTTTCCCTTGGCAAAGGTTCTCATCCATCATGGATGCCCGATAATGTTAATGTGATGGTGACACGCATTGAGGACAATGGCGATGTGTTCACCAAGTCTGATATCTATTGCGTTAACACTGTCACAGGTGATGCTATTAACATCACGCCCAACACTCAGGCCATTCCTGTCACCATTGCGGTTTCTCCCGATGGCTCTAAGGTTGCGTTTGATAACGATACCGATGGTTGTATTTATGTTATTAACCTCAAATACTGATTGAAGCCATGAAACATCTTTCTAAATATTTTATCATTGCCGCTTTCTCCTGCATGGCATTAGGCATGAATGCTGAAGAAAAGCAAGATTGGGGTGACTTCAAGCTCTGGATTGATCCAGGTCACTCCGGACGAGAAAACATGGGACTTTACGGCTATTCCGAAGCACAAAAAGTGCTTCAGGTGGGACTCGCCACACGCGAATTTCTCTTCAGATTCACCACTGCCGACAACTCCACAATTCAAATGACTCGTGATGACGAACAAGACAACGTGAGTCTTGAAGAACGCTCCGACATGGCCAATGCCTGGGGTGCAGACTTCTTCTACTCCATACACTCCGATGCCGGTAGCGGACAGAATACTACTGTTACCCTTTTTGGCGGATGGAAACTCAACGGCGAATACATTGAGAAAACTCCAAATGGAGGCAAGCGCTATGGTGACATTCTTTGTCCGAACCTCACCAGTGTCATGTACAACACCGGCACACGCGGCAATTACTATGACCGAGTGTTCTACAATGGTGATGTATACACACACGAGAACCAATATCCGTATCTGTCGGTTAACCGGCGAACCAACATGGCTTCGCTACTCAGCGAAGGTGGTTTCCACACACATCCCGTGCAGCAAGGGCTCAACATCAATGAGAGTTATAAGCACCTGGAAGCGTTCGGTACTTTCCGCTCCATTATGGAATATCGTGGACTGCCCCGTCCAGATATGGTGATGCTGGCCGGCGTTATCACCAACAGTGAGAATGGTCAAGGAATAGACGGTGTCACCGTAACAGTTAATGGCGAGACAGTAGTCACCGACACTTACGAGTCTATTTTCCACCAGTATGTCAAGCGCGAAGGCATTGTGCATAACGGATTCTTCTTGTTTGAAGATTTAGAACCCGGACAACAGTACGAGGTTACCTACTCCTGTCCAGGATATACCAGTGCCTCAAAGACTGTTACTATGCAGAGTGATCCACAAGGGCTTTCAGGTGACAACGTGACATGGGCTAACATTCAGCTCACCAACATTGCTCCAGCGGTGATTAGCAGCAACTCGGTCTACAATCCCGAGGCTGTGAACAAACGTGACGACATTGTTCTCACTTTCTCGCGCAATATGGACCGAGCATCAGTTGAACAAGCATTCTCCATCAACCACAACGGCAATGTGACACTCTCATGGGATAACGACTACACACTGCGCGTCAACATTAGCCAACTCCTTGAGGATATGAACTACACAATCACCATCGATGGCTCGGTGGCCAAGAATAGTCAGACCCAACAATTGCTTGATGGTGACAACGACGGCACCGAAGGCGGTGATTACGTGTTCTATTTCATAACTATTCCTGCCGACCTTGAAGCGCCTTACATCGTGAACACCACTCCCACCGAGAATGAAACGATGAAGTACACGTTGCGTCCCGTGGTTCGCATTGAATACAACGAAGAGCTTGATTGGAACGAAGACCAAGCAATTGATGCCATCGTTGTTGTAGATGCCGATGGTAACACCTACGACGGAACCCTCACCCACACTGTTATACGCAACGCATCAGTACTGCACTATTACCTCAATCAGAACATTGCACGCGACAAGTGCTTCAAAGTGACAGTGAAAGGAGGCTTTGCCGACTTGTCAGGCAACGTGAGCGAACCCAAGACTTTCAAGTTCTTGTCAGAGTATCGTACTGAGAAATCGAATGTTGAGATGATTGGTGAATATGTAGCAGCCGACTGGTTCGCTTCAATTGCGGGCTCAGGTTCGTCCAAGGGGTTCACTGATCCCGAGAACCAGTTCTACGCTAAGTCATCACTCTCTTACAGCAGCGATGTGCCATCATCAATGCAGATTCACTATCAGTACGACCCTGAAACCAGCGACGCATACTGGGGAGGACGCGCCTACAACCGTAAAACTGATGGCGGTTCTTATTACTCCAATTCAACCGGCAAGAATGCCGTTATCCAAGCCATGGTTTATGGTGATGGCTCTGAACAATTTGTGGGTCATGGCATTCGCTGGCGCAATGATGAAGGTTCAGTCAAACGCCACACAACGCAGCCCATGGTGCGCGGATGGAATATGGTGGCATGGGATGTAAATAACGAGGAATGCTCTATCGTGTCGGGTACACAGACTATGGTCACCGATGGCCAGTGGAAATATGATGCCTTCTGGATTTGGAAAGGCTATGTGGATCAACTCACCGAAGAGAATGAAGACATGCTTGACTACCCCGCCGAGTATTGGGAGGGAGATGTGTATCTTGGCCCCGTTCACAAGGTGATTTACAATGACGAGGAGCAAACTGCGTCACTCAGCGATATTCCCGACGATGTCACTGTGAAACTTGGCGATGTCAATGACGACGGAGAAATCAATGTGCTTGATGTCACAGTTCTCATCAACTATATTCTCAACAAGAATCCGCAACCATTCAACATTGCTAACGCCAATGTGAACCAAAGCGGCGAAATTGATGTGCTCGATGTCACTGCACTGATAAACATCATTCTGAGTGGCAATTGACAACGGACATGAGTGTGTAACTCAGTCTATCTATATAACAAGGTGTGGCTTTTTGGGGCCACACCTTAGTTTTTTTCAGTCGTTTTTTATCCGACTCATTGTGAAATCGCTGAAAGCGTCGAAATTAATTCGGTATAATACTTTCTAAGCCAGCGGGCAGCATTGCAACACATGTGTAGACTCTAGCAAACTGTTTCAAGAAGTCGATGGTGCTCTGCTTGGGCCCTTCTTCAATCATTACGGTTTCATTAATTTCACATTGTTCTTGAGTAGAGGTTTTTTGCATAGGCAATCGGGTTTTGGATTGTTTTCATCTTTATAACGCAAGAGTGTGCATTTTATTGTGTATTAATTGAAAAAAAATCTTTTTTTCTGAATTTTTTTCGATGATGGTGTGCCGCACAACTTTTCGCAGCCAGCTTAGGAACGATTCCGAGCATTGATATGGCTAGTGAAAAACGGCCTTTGAAAAGCAGCTTGAATGCCTTAAAAACCACTTGTAATGAATTAATTACAAGAGAGTTCGAAGTCCACATCTTGCCGTTCACATCGGTGAGTCGTGTCAAGTGATAGACATATTCACCACGAAGCATTTGCGCATCAGTTACTTGACGGTGTTCTCGGTCATGGCAGGCAGTACATTCTGGAGAGACATATACTTTCAACCCATGATAGTGCAATCGGTTCACAAAGTCCTTGTCCTCTCCGTAATGATAGAAAATGGGAGCAAACATTCCTATTCGTTTGAATGTGTTGATAGGTATATACCAAACTGCGGCATTTACAAATTCCACTTCAAACGCCTTGGGTGGCAATTGCGACACGTTATCACAACCCACATAGGTCTTGAACCCATAATCCATCTTGTCGCCATTACCATTCATGTGGACAGGCGATACAATTCCCGCATCGGGTTCTAACTGAGCTGTTTCTACAAGAGTCTGCATTGTGTTTTCTGAAATCCAAGCGTCTTGATTCAGTAGCAACACACCCTCATAGCTTTCACGCATTGCCACTTCAATACCCTGATTGTTAGCGGCACCAAAGCCCTTGTTTTCTTTATTTTCTACAAGTCTGACCTCTGGATAACGACTCTTAATGGTTTCAACGGTCGCATCGCTCGAGTGGTTGTCAACAACCATTACATCACATTTCAAGCCTGAATGCCTCAAACTGCCCAAGCATCGGTCAATCCAAGGCATGAAATTGTACGAAACAATGATTGTCAATATCTTAGGATTCATGTTTTAAAAAGCGGTTTTCAGCAAATCAAGTGAATTTGCGTTCGTTTATCATTTAACGAGCAACACACCTTTTTATTATATATTTCTCAAAATATTTTTCCAAGCTGCTGTTCTCTTTGTTATTTGGTAAAAATCCATTAATTTTGCAGAAGAAAAAATCTTACGATTGTGAAAAATTTAATTACACGCATTCTGTCAGGGAGCGTCTATGTCGCGCTCATCTTCACCGGCATCTATCTCACCAAGTACACTCCGATTCCATTTTTAGTGGTGTTTTCGCTATTTACCCTTGTGGGAATGTGGGAAATCACACGGTTAAGCAATCAAGCCGACGCACAATCACCGCTCATTTCGCTCATTGACATGATAGGTGGTCTTGCGGTGTTCCTGTCATTCTTCATTATGTATACAGGGAGCGAGTCTCGCAGTTTGTGGTTGCTCCCTATCCTCATCTATTTAGTGGCTCGAGGCATCACGCAGCTCTATCTTCCTTCAGTGCATGCTATCCACAGCCTTGAGCGTTCAATGATGAGCATTGTCTATGTTGCACTTCCCCTTGGGTTGCTCAACAGTATATGCGCCATGATGTCGCCCATGATGTTGCTTGCCATCTTCATCTTCATTTGGATTAACGATTCAGGAGCCTACGTTGTTGGTTGCTCCATTGGCAAACATCGACTCTTTGAGCGCATTTCACCCAAGAAGTCTTGGGAGGGATTCTGGGGCGGTATGGTCTTCTGTATCGCTATGGCATTTGTGTTCTATTATTGCACAGGCAGTACGTTCGGCACACTCAACCTGTGGCAGTGGATTGTGCTTGCTATCATTGTCTCGGCTTTTGCCACTTGGGGAGATTTGCTCGAATCGCTCATCAAGCGCACAGCCGGTGTGAAAGACTCCAGCAACCTCATTCCCGGTCATGGCGGACTGCTTGACCGCATTGATAGTCTGCTCATGGTCGTTCCTGCTTCGCTCATCTTTTTCATCATCATAAAACTATATTGCTAAACCATGATTGAGAAACGCTATGACATGCGTGGTGTCTCGGCTTCGAAGGAAGACGTGCATAACGCCATCAAGAACATTGATAAGGGCATATTTCCTGATGCCTTCTGTAAGATAATCCCCGACATTTTGGGCGGTGATCCCGAGTACTGCAACATCATGCACGCCGACGGGGCCGGTACCAAATCTTCACTTGCCTATATTTACTGGCGTGAAACAGGTGACCTTGGCGTGTGGAGAGGCATAGCACAAGATGCCGTTGTGATGAACCTTGACGACCTGCTTTGCGTCGGAGCCACTTCAGGTATTCTGCTATCATCCACCATTGGTCGCAATAAGAATCTCATTCCCGGTGAGGTGATTGCCGCCATCATCAATGGCACGCAGGAGTTTGTTGACAAGATGACCTCTCTTGGCATAGGCATGACTACCACCGGCGGCGAGACTGCCGATGTGGGCGACTTAGTGCGAACCATTATTGTTGACAGCACCGTTACTTGCCGCATGCCTCGAGCTGAAGTCATTAACAATGCCAACATATCCCACGGTGATGTTATCGTGGGATTGGAATCGTCCGGTAAAGCCACCTATGAGGATAGCTACAATGGTGGTATGGGCAGCAACGGACTCACATCGGCACGTCACGATGTGTTTGGTAAATACCTTGCCCAGAAGTATCCCGAGAGTTTTGACCATGCAATTCCCTCTGAGGTGGTTTATAGCGGTTCTCAAAAGCTTACTTCACCGGTGGAAGGAACCGGACTTAATGCCGGGCAACTCGTGCTCTCCCCCACCCGCACATATGCGCCGGTTATCAAGCAAGTGCTTCATGAACTACGCCCACACATTCACGGTATGGTACATTGCAGCGGTGGCGCACAGACCAAGGTCATGCACTTTGTCAAGCACAAGCATGTGGTCAAGGATAACCTTTTCCCCATTCCACCGCTTTTCAGTCTCATCCACAACGAGTCGGGTACTGACTGGAAAGAGATGTACAAGGTATTCAATATGGGGCATCGCATGGAAATCTACCTCAGTGAGCAATATGCTCAAACTATCATTGACATCTCCCGTTCGTTTGGCATTGATGCCCGAATTATAGGCCATGTTGAGGATGCGCCAACCAACAGACTCACCATAAGCAGCGAAGTGGGTACATTTGAGTACTGACCACCAAACCTTTTAGCTTAGAATATGGCTCGCAAGTTCTCACTCATAGCAACAGTCGTCGCAACAATCTCGTTCATGCTATTGTGGCAGGCATGTTCCACGCGTGAGAACAACGTTGTGGCCCCTGAGCACCAGTTGCCTGATACGTTGCGCGTGGGTACACTCTATAGCCCCACCACTTTCTTTCTGTATCGTGGCGACACGCTCGGTTACGAGTTTGAACGCATTCGCGACTTTGCTGCCGACAAGGGCATCCATGTGCAGGTTACTGCTGTCACTAACATCCAAACCCTTATCAAGCTTATTAAGGAGCGCAAGGTTGATGTGCTGGCATGTGAGGTCCCTGTTACTGCCGAGTTCAATCAACACGTGCTCCATTGTGGTGAGACCAACACCACCTATCAGGTGCTTGTACAACCCAAGCGAGGACGCATGATTCGCAATGTTACACAACTCGTAAACAAGGATATCTATGTTGAAGCCGGTTCTAAATACGAATCGCGACTTCGCAATCTGGACAGCGAGGTGGGAGGCGGCATTCGCATTCACGCCATCAGTAGCGACACGCTGAGCATTGAGGATCTTATTGAGCAAGTGAGTAAGGGCATTATCCCCTATACCATTGTTGATAGCGATATAGCCCGGCTAAACCAAACCTACTACAGCAACATTGACGTAAATATGGAGGTGAGTTTCCCGCAACGCTCATCTTGGGCGGTCAACATCAACGACACATGGCTCGCCGACTCCATTGACACATGGAGCCGAAGCGAGAAAACACAACTCATCACAGAGGATCTTACCAAGCGATACTTTGAGGTGAGCAAGAACGGTGGCACCATGACTGCCGATGGACACGCCATTCCCAACTCATCGTCGCATCATAGCTTCGGCAACTACGTTCAACACGCCGGCGACTTGTCGCCCTACGACAGCCTGTTCCGTGCCAATGGTTATGCCACCCGTTTCGGTTGGCAGTTCCTCGCTGCCATAGCTAAGGTTGAGTCTAACTTCAACCCCGATGCCGTATCATGGGCAGGAGCAAGAGGACTCATGCAAATCATGCCCAGTACCGGGCGATTGCACGGCTATAGTCCCGACGATCTCTTTGATCCGGCTATCAGCGTCAAAGCGGCAGTACTCACGCTTCGCAATCTAGACGAATTCTTTGCGCCCTACATCAGCAATCCTGTTGAGCGTCGGCGCTTTGTGCTTGCCGGCTATAATGCCGGTGCGGGGCACATTCTTGATGCCATAAAACTCGCAGAGAAACACGGCAAGAATCCTAACGTGTGGTACGGAAACGTAGAGGAAGCTCTCATATGGAAATCAAACGAGAAATACTATAGCGACCCAGTGTGCCGTTATGGCTACTTCCGCGCTGATCAGACTGTCAACTACGTCCATAAAGTTGAACAACACTATAACCAATATCAATTTAAACGTTAATTAAAATCACAATCGCATGAAAAAGAAAGTATTAACTCTTGCAGTAGCGTTGACCCTCGTTTCAGGTCTCATGCTATCTTCGTGCATCGGCAGTTTTGCCCTCACAAACAAGGTTCATAACTGGAACAAGCAGGTAGGTAGCAAGTTTGTCAACGAACTCGTGTTCGTTGCATTCCATGTGCTCCCGGTCTACCCCATCTCAGTTCTCGCCGACATTTTGGTACTCAACAGCATTGAGTTTTGGTCAGGCAACAACCCCGTTGAGGTGGCTCAGACCAAAGTCATTGATGGTAAAGATGCTAAGTACCTTGTGGAACAGGATGCTACCGGTTACACCATCACTAACCAAAGCGACAACTCGGTGACTCGCTTCAACTTCGATGCTGCTGACAACTCATGGTCAGTTGACAAAGACGGCATGGAAGTGAAATTCATGCAATTCATCGACGACAGCCATGTGAAGATGTTGACTCCCTCGGGTGCATACACTACAGTAGAACTGAATGAACAAGGTGTTTTTGCCTTTGAGCAGTTGGTTAACTCCACCGCCTTCTTCGCAGCACGCTAAACCGTCATAACATCAACTTTATTACAGCCTCTCACACTCCTTGAGAGGCTGTTTCAGTTTCTGTGGGAAGCGCGGGAAGGGTTAATCTTTTGGGAAAAGTGGGAAAGCCGGGAAATTTTGGGGAATTTTCGCGCAACATGCTGACCAATAGAGGTAAAGTGTATTTTTTAATTATACTGCTTTCGTTAACTATTGTACCGCTTTCGTGTGTTGTTATAGTGTTCACTCAATGTTGAGAAAAGCTTCAAGAAAGTGTATCAAAAGGGCAATCAAGAGGAATTATCAGGCAAGATGAAGCATTGAGGATG
>CAMKGM010000087.1 GCA_946412245.1 uncultured Bacteroidales bacterium | reverse complement strand
GCGACATGTTCATGATGCGGTCAAACGAGAATACACCGAAGTAGTCCACTTCTGGCCTGTCGGCCGTCGCCTTGCGATAGAAGTGGCCAAGGATGTACCAGCGTTGCTTGAACAGCTTGATGCAATAAGGTTCAAAGGTTAGGTGACGCGGCTCCTCGTCACCATATTTCCGATAGTCCACAGCTAGCTTGACATTCTTCTTCATCGCCTCGATGACCATCTTCAGGTAATCACCCTCGACGGGGGCTGGTTGGAGCAGGATCCTGTCCTGCAACGTCAGCGCCTCTCCAACGATGTTGTTTACCGTCAAGGTATTCAACATCCAGTTCTGGATGCTGTCTTCGCCAAGCACGTCGGCATTGCTGATGAAGTACCTATAGCCATTCTGACGGTTGCAATCGATAATGATGCCGAAGATGTCCTCAATAGCATCCTTGTGGCGGTTGAAGGTCGAGCGGGCCAGTTCCACGCCCTCGCTCATGTCCGTCTCCAGCCACTTCTCGTTGATCTCTGCTAACGAGATGCCATCATCGGCCTTGCGAATTGTATTCACAAGCCAGATATACTCCTTGAATAATGCCGGTACCCTCATATAGAATCAATTCATTACAACTAACAGTTATGAATATAATTGCTAATGATCAACGTCATCAGAATCAGTTATACACTAAAATCTTCATCGATGTCGAAACCGCCATTGACGATGAACTGCCGCAAGATTGTATCGGCTTTGATGTTCACCTGGTATAAAGGAACTGTTTCTCCAAGCTCCTGCTCCAGAAAAGCCTTAGCGGTTGGTTTATCAATGGTCTGCTTGAGCGCTGTGAACTTGCCGCCACGATCGATAGCTTCTGCTGTCGGGTGCAAGTCCATGAGTTCACGCAGGGCATTCTCATTAACACCCATAGCGATAGCAAAGCGGTGGATCTGGTCGTTTTTAGCACGGGCCTGATACTCCACGATATAATCGGTGAGCTGTTTGCCTTCTTCGACGTTCAGAGCACCACTCTGAATATCATGAAGAATGATGTTCGCATACTTCTGCTCGTCAGCACTCAGTCGGGCGAATGTACGCAACAATTCCTCTTTCACGTTTTCGGCATCTTCACCGCCGAGAGCAACGAGGAACTTCTCAAAACGGGAGTTCATGTATTCAGCATCGATGCGGTCGGTATCAATTTGAATCAGATGCGGCTCAATGTCAAATGGGACGTCGGTTGTGGGTGTGCCACCACCGCCACCACCGCTGAACATTTCTTTATAACGTATGGCCAGCGTGAGATAGGTTTTCTCATCGAAGAAAACTCTTGCTTTATGAGCTTTGCCACTAGAATCAACTACGCGGTACACTTTCCTTTTCCACGTAAAGCCTTGCATTCTTGCTGCATCAAGGTAATAGTTGAGGCTACGCCAGTTGTTGGCAAATCTTGATTTTGCAGCAGCTTCATTCGGAAGTCTTGCAAAGTCCACGATGCCATCGGCCTCAAAAACGGCTTTGATGTCTTTATAGCACTCATTCATTGAAGCAATATTCCTATCCAATGATGCAGCAAGTACAGCCATTGGTCTGTTACCAGAATATCGGTCGATGGCTTCTTCAATATTTTTCTCCATCGTATTCGGCTTGCGGTAATATCGGATAATGCCAAAAGGTTTATCATGGCCGAAGATACGATTTGTGCGGCTAAATGCCTGAATCAAGTCTTGGCGAACTCGAACCTTATCATAGTAAAGCGTGTTTACCCATTTGCTGTCAAAACCTGTAAGCATTTGATCAACAACAATCATGATATCGAGTTGATTGTCACGGCTGATATGCTGATAAGGTTTCTTATGGGACATTCTCAAGCTAACGTCCTTCTTGAACTTCTGCCATTGAGGTATGGTAAACTCAATACTGAAGTTATTTTTGTAGTCAGTGAGTATTTCGATAAGAGCATCTTCTTTAACAGCCGCACCCCCATTGTTGTCGATGCTTGGATCAAAAATAGCTGTCACCTTGATGCCCGGCATTTCTTGCTTCAAACGGTGGTAATAATCTATTGCTTCTGGAATGCTTTCTGTGGCAAGAATCGCATGGAATTTACGATTTTGACTCAATGACGGGAACTGTTGTTTGATGTCTTCTACAACTTTTGAGCGATGCTCGGGAGTTTGAAACTGTGTGCGTGGCAGCATATCCTCGATGCCAGTCACCCACTCATTATTTTCATTCCGGCCACTTGCCATTGGCGTTTCAAACATGATGCGGTTATAGATCGCTGTCATGTCTTCATCTGCAAAGATGGCCTCTACGTCATCGGTGTGCAGCTCGTCAAAGGCGACAGCCTGACGCAGATCGCGTTCAGTATATGTCAACACCTTTGTCGGGTAGAAGCCCAGCACGTTCTTGTCAGTGATTCCATCGCCAATTGTGTAGCGGTGCAGCTCGTTACCAAACACCTGAACTGTACTATGGTTAATATCGAAGGGATCTTCTAGGATCGGGGTTCCAGTGAAGCCGAAAAACAAAGCACGAGGGAATTGCTGCTTGATGCCGACGAACATGTCACCAAATGTTGAGCGGTGACACTCGTCCACAATAAAGACAAGACGATGCTGACGAATTTTGTCAAGGCGAGACTTGTCATAACCGCCATCCTCGCCCCGTTTCTTGTCAAAGACGAGAGCCATCTTCTGTATGGACGTGACAATAAGACGTTTGTTCTTATCGTCAAAATCCTCGAGTTTTGATACAAGTGCATCGGTATTGCGTGTATCTTGCACAGTTTCGCTGTCATCGGCAAAGCCACGGTACTCCAGCAACGACTGTGTGCCTAGTTCTATGCGATCCATCAAGAAGATAACTTTATCGGCGGTATTGGCGTTGGCAATCAATTGAGCGCTTTTGAACGAGGTCATTGTTTTTCCACTACCCGTGGTGTGCCAGATGTGGCCACCCATCGGGTTCAGATCCTCCCAATGGTGTTGTGCTACACGGTCACATATCCTGGTGGCGGCAAAGAACTGATAACTTCTCATGACCTTCAATACGTTGTCCGTAGTGTCGGGCACCGTATAGTAGCCGATGAGTTGGTGGGCCATAGGAATTGAAAGCAGGTCGCTCGCAATGCGGTACCACTCATTGATAGGCACATTATTGAAATCAGCCCAATGGAAATAGAAGTCTTTATTAAATGTGCCTTCCGGACCTGGATTGGCAAAATATTTGGTTTCGTTGGGTGTCATAGCGACAAACACCTGCACCAATGAGAAGATACCTTGCGAGAAAATGCCCTCATGGCTGTATTTCTCGATTTGATGATATGCTTGACTAACAGGTATGCCACTCTTTTTAAGTTCAATATGGAACACTGGCATACCATTGATCAACAACATCAGATCGCCACGTCTCTTAGGCAAAATATGTGAAGCAACTGGAAAACGAGGTTGCCGCACTATTTGGTATCGGCTTTGACCTGCAGCGATTTCATCCTTATCATAGATTTTGAGTGTAACACTCTGTCCAAAATGAGCGGTATCATCAGGGTTGTCACGTCGCACTTCTGTTGTGCCACCGTTAATGAAGCCATTCAGTGCAAGTGGCGTGTGCAACATGTTTACTTTGTCAATAATCTGCTGCATTTCGGTATCAGTGAGCGGGTAATCACCGAGACGATCTACTTGCCGATTGTTCTCATAGAGGATCTTTGCCCAGTTTCGCACTAAATCAGACTCAGATGGATATTCAATAACTTCCTTCTCCCATCCTCGCGTTTTAAGCATGGCAATTAATGCCAATTCAAATTCGTTTTCGTTGTTAAAGATATCTTGTGGCATAAAATATGATTATCAGTTTACAAACATCCTGTTGAACAAGGAATGTCTGATAGTTTTATGTTTATCTATCTCCTGTTGCTTTGATGAAATTAATTCATCAAAGTTATAGAAGAAATCGCCTATTTTCTTTTGCTCTTCATAGGTGGGGAACAATAAATTTAGGTTTGTGATAATACCTGCAGATAGATTGCCTTGCCCACCTTGCAAATATGTATTATAAATATGGTGCTTCAGTTTTCGGAGTTGGTAGCAAACAAATCTAGATGAAAAGTTTGGTTTAGGTATAATGGCTAGGATGGCTTGGTTAATCGCCCCATCATTTTTTGAAATTGACACTTCTCCACTAGTTGCGCCATACAGTGCATACAAAATATCTCCCTTGGCAACCATTTTTGCGGATGAATTATTTAAGCCATCTTGTGTGATGAATAATTCTGTGAAATCTTGACTAATTTCACCAGAGCGTATGAATGGTATATTTCCTCCATAATATTTTGCGACACCAACTTTGGGCGTCCCGCCTGAATAAGAATTGGAGATTTCACCCAACACCTTTTGTTTCCACGGCTCGGTAAATCCGTTTAAGCGGATTGCCGGGCAGTTGGGGCGAGGATTATATGTCAATCCAAACATTCGCAAAGCATTGATTTTCAATTCGTTATACCCCCCCGATTCTCAGAGTCGCTGTCACCACTTGGGAACATCTTCTCTAACAGAGCCAAACGTATTTGGCGCAGTTTCTCCAACTCTTGCTCTTTTCCTGCAATTAGCTCGTCTAACTGCTTGAAAAAAATACCGATCTTTTCTTGCTCGTTCAGATTCGGCAAAGAGGTCTCAATTTCCATAGCCTTGCTTTTGGAAATATTGAACCTTGATATGCCTTGGGCAAGAAAATAAAAACTCCTTCGCATACTCGGCGAACGCATTAAGTATGCAGAAAATAATGGGTCAATCTTAACTTTGGGTCTGTAACCAAAACAAAAACTATTCAAGTATGTGTTTGGTTTATCTTCAAGCCATACAGACGACATGCCAACTTCATCTGGAGTTTCTGATGAAGTCGTGAAAAAGATATCGCCTTTTTTGACTTCGTTCTGACTGCCATCAATTTCAACGTGATCTACACCTTCGGGCGTTGCAACTGGATTTGTAAACACGTTCATATATGTCACAAATTGTGCTTTGCCATGCCCAAAATCCTCTTTTGTTTTACCAGTAAGTCCACCATAGGTGTCGCCCATCTCCTTGAGTTGTTTTTGCTCCCATTCGTCGGAGAATCCTTGAAATCTTATGTCGGGTTTCTTTTCTGCCATAGCGGTTATTCTTTGAGTAATGATTGAAGTTCGTTTACAGCGGCAAGGTCATATTCGCTACCAGTAAGTTCACCGAGAAGAGACGATAGTGAGTTGGCTGCATCATCTATCCTCTTTGTAATGTCGACCAGTCTAACGGCGTACTTATCGGCAAGTGCTTTCACCTGAGCTACAAGCGAAGCAGTTACAGTTGCTGGTATCCTGCTTAACTCGCTAAATAGCGGTGCTATCCATTTCAGATGAAGTAGGTTGCGAACTTGCTCATCAGAGAGCGCAGGAATAAGTGCCATTGTCTGAGCTAATAATTCCTCCTCTGCTATTTTAAGAGTTGTCTTGGTGTCCTTTATGTTGCCAAGTGCTCTCAGGGCACAAATGAGGCGATTCTCCAGTGAGTCTTCAGCAAAACTGTAGTTTTCTCTTATTTGCTTGATATAAGAGTTGACCTTACCCTTAGCATAAGTACTGTCTTTATTGGGTTCCATTTTGAACCATTGTACTTCAGGATGGGCACTAATAAAGTCAAGTTTCACCTGCTTGCTTGTCTTGCTATCAAGCAAAGCTATATAGGCAGTGAGTGCTTCAAGTTCCGAGTTGGAAATTGAAGATCTAATCTCATTGACTTTTGCTTTCAGCTCTTTAACAACGAAAGCTGTATTATCGTCGTTAAGATAATTGCCGTCACGCTCCTCAACCGTCATACCTTCAATGATTTCATCAAGTTCGTTCTCATATCCAGAGATTAAATCATTAAGATCTTTGATTTCTTTCACTCGTTCAGGAAGGTATGTAGTTTGAACGAGATCAAACGGAAATATATGACCTTTGAAACCATCTTGAACTTCTGTATCCTTGCCATCGACTTTTTTGATGATCATATTTGGATCAATTTGTCGTGTAGCATCCCATCCTTCAGTTTGCATAACTTCAATGTCCTGAACAATAGTTTTCCACTGCTCGTTAAACAACTGATAAGCATTGTAGCGGTCTATAAGCGGTGTTTCCCCAATCAGCGAGAAAAGCTTTTCGGTTATAGCCATTTCTTCAGATGTGGCTTTAACGCCCTGCCAGCCATCAATTAACCTTGAATGCAGCATTGATTCTAGTGGAGCGATGGTGACATGATAAGCATTCACCCATTGATGAACGTCGGGGTTAGCATCAATGGTTGCGGTAATGTCAGTAGTAGCAAGAGAGCAATAAGGTGTTTCGTTGCCATCGAAAATCTGCTCACGCAGCGATGGGAATGCAGCCCAGTAAGGTGCGAGTGTTGCAATTTCTTTGTCTGGAATGCCACCGAACACGCTTGCATAAATATCCCATTGCTCAGCTGGGTCGCTGCTATCGACATAGCGAGGAATATTGAGGTTATATCCGTTGTCGCGAACCATTTGCCTCGTAACGAGACATGAAAACTTCTTCAATTCAACTCTTCCTGTAACAACATCAACAATTTTTTTGATGTCACGGGCACGAAGACGGTTGTTTTTACCCTCTTTGACAAAGCCTCGTGAAGCGTCCACAATCAAGATGTCATCACGATCGCGCTTCTGTTTAAGCACCATTACTATTGTCGGGATTCCTGTACCAAAGAAAATATTAGACGGGAGTCCAATGATAGCATCGATGTTATTGTGCTCAATGAGTTTCTTGCGTATAGTTTCTTCCTCTCCACCGCGGAAAAGCACACCGTGAGGCAACACGATGGTCATAATGCCTTTAGGTTTGACATGGAATAGGTCGTGCAACAAGAAGGCATAATCGGCTTTGCTCGCTGGAGCCACGCCATATTCCTTGAAGCGAGGATCCATCTTGTCTTCTTCAGTTGGTTCCCAGTTCTGGCTATACGGAGGGTTGCTCACTACAGCATCACAATAAAGAGGTGAATACTCGTGGTTCTCGTCAAAGAAAGGCCAATCTTCTTTGAGTGTGTCTGCGTTACGAACCACGATATTGTCAGGCAAAATGCCACGCATCACCAGGTTCATACGAGTGAGGTTGAATGTGGCCTCTTTCAGTTCCTGCGCATAATAGGTGATTTTGTTCTTGTCCTCGATGTGCTTGGCAACAGAGCGACCAATATTAAGCAAGAGAGACCCCGAGCCACTTGTGGGGTCATATATATCAATACTCTCGGCATCGCGCAGATGGTATGCGACAATTTCGCTCATCATTAATGCAACCTCGTGAGGAGTATAGAACTCTCCAGCTTTCTTTCCGGCATTGGCGGCAAAGTTACCAATCAGATACTCGTAAATGAAACCCAATACATCATAGTCCTGGCTACCATCGGTTGGTATATCCTTGATAAGATTGAGCAGTGCCAAAATGGCTTTAGTTTGTGATCCTGCGCTATCGCCAAGCTTGCTCAAGCCGTTTCGTAAGGTGTCAAAGATACCCTTATAGACCTTTGCGTGCTTGGGAGCGATGAGACGCTCAAAGCGATTAAGCGCATCACGTACACCGCCAACACCAAAACTATTGTTGCCTGGCAGCAGCCACGTTGAGAAGAGATCCTCGTATGCGATAAAGTAGCCAAGGTTTTGCTTGCAGAAATTGACCATATCCTCATCTGATTCTACTACTATCTGAGGGAATTCATCTTGAGGGATGTCGTTTTTGAGAAGGAACTCTTCCTCCTTATCACTCACAAATTTGTAGAAGATAAAGCCAAGAATATAGTCCTTGTATTCGTTGGCTTCAATCTTCGAGCGCATCTTGTTGGCACTTGCCCAAATTTTGGCGGCTAATTGCTGCTTATTCATATTTGTTTTTACTTTGGTTCTTATTTAATCTCCTCAGCCCAAGCAAATTCGACTAAAAAGCGAGGGACATCTTTTTCAGATAACAAAGACATGTATAAAATGGGCTCTCCGTTACTATTAACAAAATCATTAGAGAATGTTTCGTCGGTTAAACAGAAGGTGCGTTTCTGACCTTTGTGGCAAAGTGTGATAGTCTTTAGCGGTTTAATCTCATATACACCTGGCTTGCAAAAAACTTCAGAAGCGAATTGGTCTAACTCAAATAGCTGTGTCTGGTTTTCACCCAGTTCGTTCCATCTTTTTTCGTTGATTGGCAAGAACACATTACCATCTGATTCTTTATAACCCATAAGTTGAACCTGATGTGCAGGAGGAAGATTATTCTCGTCCATGTCATACTCCCACAGGTGGAGTTTGCCTTTAACATCAAGTATTGGCTCATCAAAGAGATAACAATCTTTTACATGCCAATAATATAACTTCTCATCATCATCTTCGCCAGCAGCCCAAATACTTTGGTCAACTTTTTTGTCGATTCTATCTATAGAGAAATACCCTATGATAGCGTTAGAAGGCATATCAGCAAAGTCGGGTATATTGCCCATAACTTGCTCATTGATGACTTCCTGAAGCCATTCAATATATTCCCTTGACATGGTACGAATCGAACATTTTTTACTTGCATGAATTAGAATCCGCTCAGGAATCTCCTGGGGTTTCCAGGTGCGGTTCTCGACATCTTTGATTCCAGCGGCTATCAAAGATGCCCATGGTTGCTGCAATGATAATACTTTCATAAGATTCTGAGTTTAAAAAACAAACTCCAATGCAGTCCCTGCAGGCCGACCAAAGCCTATATAACCACAAAGGAGTTTGTTATATCGTTCATGTTCTTGGTCGTTAGCCGGTCAAGAAGATATCTTCTTGTTGAAATGGCAAAGATAAACATTTTTTTCTTATCGACGTCGTTTGCCCCCAGTTTTCTTTGCGCCAGACTTTCTTGCGGCTGCTTTCCGGGCATAATTCGCACGAATAGCCTTCACCTGTCGTTGATGCATCAGTGTATCAATATCAGGATGGTTTCTTTGAGGCCGATAATTCAGTTGAGGTTGAGAATTGGCGTTTCGCTCAACGAAAGGTGCGATGAACTGGAATGGATATTCAGGACTGTCCACGAAGATGAATCGTTTACCTGGCCACTTCTCTTTGGCAATAGCCATTGCAATTCGCTGATCTTGTTCAGTGAAAGGGACGCCCTTGATCATTTCTTCTTCAAATGGGTTGTCGAGGCCAACTGCAAGGCCGACAATCTGATTGGCACCATTGATAACAGGAATGATCCGTCTATAAACCTGCATCTTATCACCACGAGGACATTTATCATTAAAGCATAGATTCACGCTGTCAGGGAAACGAAGTTTCTGAACCATATTGTTGCAATCCTCTGCAGTGTGAACTTTGATACGGACAACCACAATATTGTTGTTGTCATAGAATCTCATTGTTTTACTTTCGATATCATGAGAAAACACTATCTCAATGGCGACGATGGTATTTCCCTGTTCATCGAAAAGCGATACATCTGGACGAGCAGCGTCAAGGGTTTTCTCCATTTCAACCTTATTTGCTCTCTTGAGAAGGTTGGCCTTCATATCCATCTGGCAATCGGGGCACGTCCATTCAATAGGGAAATCCTGATGCTTTTCTATGCAGTCATGCAGAATACTGTACACAGCTTCCTTTGCAAACAAATGGATTGCGGATTCTGATTCATGTGGAGTGTAACCTTTACACTCGCAGTCCGGTTTGTGTTTGAAGTGGTCTTGGCGAGCATTGGGCCCGTCACCTTTCTTGCAATACGATAAGGGCTCTTGACACTTGGGGCAATAATACTCTTGTCCCTTTTGGGCATGTTCAATGCTCACAAAATTGCCGTTTCTGTCTTTGGCCCAAGGGTTTAAAAGTTTGGATTCCATATATAAAATAGCTCTGTTTGATAATTACGCGGCAAAGATACGTCATGGGTGTGCCAATTCTGGGCACTAGTAACAGGAAAAATGTTAACGAGGTACATTTT
>CAMKGM010000086.1 GCA_946412245.1 uncultured Bacteroidales bacterium | reverse complement strand
AAATGACCAAAAGAAAAACGGCATAATAAGCGTCACATCGAAGGCCATCCACTTGGCGATAATCCCCACCTATGGCATCAAACCTGGAGACTATTCCAACGACATCCAAAGCCAAGTCACCATGGACGATTTGTTCGTAGAGTAAGAGAGACAAAGATAGAATGTAATGAAATAGCGATATCAGTGCCGAAGAGGTGTTGGTGTCGCTTTTCTTTTTTTCGGTTCCATTGAAACCTTCCTGCTTATAACCAAGTAAATATAAATCAGCAACATTCAAAAATGTGCTTTTATTTTTCTGGGCCAGGGTGAAAAACAGTCATTCCAGAAAAATAAAACGATGTTTTCGGACTTCACCTCTTAATTATGAATCATGGGGATGTCTATTGATTTTTATGACTTATCCCCACGTTTCAGGTTGTTTTTCTGTGTTTTTGTTTAAATTATCGTGAAAAGTGATACCTTTGCTTCGAATAAGAACCTATGTTTAAATTCATTTCTAATAGTGACCATTATGGGGAGGTGCTTGGTCGGGTGCAGTCGGTGAAGCGCTCGTTGTGGATTGGGACGGCTGACATTAAGGACCTGTATGTGGAGGTTGGCAAGGAGAAGAAGCCTGCCCAAGGGCTGTTAAGTGAGTTTAGCTTTTGTGTGCCAGAATATGACATTAGGCTATGCTACCTTTGCAGCATAATTGTCAATCGATGGTCATGAAAGAGAATATCTATTTGAGAAAAATCAGGAAACGAGAAGGTGAATGGGACACGAACATATATCCGTTTTCTATTCCTGTGATTAGGGATTTCACTGAATTTCGATTTGAGAAGTCTGTTACTTATATCATTGGAGGTAACGGATCTGGAAAATCGACGTTACTCGAAGCAATTGCCGTACTATTGCGCATTAATCCTGAAGGTGGCTCCCGTCATTTCAACTTCCATACCGAAGAGACCCACTCAGCGCTTCACGAGGCGCTAATTGCCTCGCAAGCCAGTCTGAGTTATAATGATACCTATTTCTTCAGGGCAGAGAGTTACTACAATGTCATCACCGAAATCAATCGCCGTGGTTTAAACATGTACTATGACTATCTTAATTTCCACGAATTCTCCCATGGTGAGGGCTTTATGGCTCTGCTGGAACATCGATTGAACGGTAAAGGCATTTACATCTTTGACGAACCTGAAGCAGCATTATCTTTCCAGAACCAGTTGCTGTTCTTGTTATGGATTAAAGATGTGGTCAAGAAAGGCGCCCAAATTATCATTGCCACCCACTCTCCCGTCATTCTATCCTATCCTAACGCTTCCATTCACGAGATTAAAGATGGGAAATTGGTTCCTACGCAGTATTGCAACTGTAGTGTCTATCGAGACCTATATGGTTTTCTGCTCAACCGTGAGGGTTGCCTCCACGAACTTGGCCTCATTGGTGACGAATAAAGTGAAAAAATGCGGTACCCCGATTGTTTACAAGGTACCGCAAATTATAGGAAGAAATTTTCCATCGCGTTTTAGGTATGCATACCACCAGATTGCAATTCATTAACACGTGGAACTATATCGCGTTATTTCCTCCATTTCTTGTATTTGTTCCACGCACCGCGTTTGCGCATAGCGTCGAAGTCGGTCAAAAACGCTTCAAGGCCTTTATTCTTCTCAATCGTCCATTCTCCTTCAGGCTCAATGTCGATTTTCAGGGTATCCCGCAGGTAATCCACGACTTTTTCCAACTCGAATGTGGTGATGGCTGCTTTAAGGACATCAATGCTCAATGTCAGACTCTCTGTATCTTCAAATGATGAAATCAATGTGAAGGCTGGACGGTCATTCTGAGCGGACACTACGATGAACCTGGGTGAACTTGCATCATTAGTAATACGATTGCCCATGAAGCAGCCACCTACTACCCCGTCAAGTTTGTACTCATCGATGTGATACATGCCAACTATGGTCATGAGCATGACCCACCAGTATTCGTCAGCCACATCGTGCAGATGGTGCCGCTGGTGAATGATGGCCCACAACATCCTGTCTGGGTCTGGGTTTGGCATGTCTCCGTCCATCATGCTTTCACGGTATTCCTTGATTTCTTTCATCGCTTTCTTGTATTCGCCACCAGTGATTTCATCCGCAGTGTAGTTCAGACTGCTTGTTCGATTGGATTTGATGGGATTTCCGAATTTAAATTCCCCCTTGTCGGTGAGGCGCATGAAGTGAGCGTTGATGTCTGTCAACGTGTAGAGCCAGATACAATAACAGTAACTACGCATGAACTTGATGACAGCTGGGGTTTCATACGCCAGGTAAATAGTTATGGCCTCCGCTATTTGTCTCGTACTTTGATGCAATCTATCCTCATCGATGGCTTCATTAAGCTGATTCTCGAGTTCTCTGAAACGTTCTTCCTGGGGGGATGTTAGATTGCTCCAAAAATCAAAGCCTAAATCCCATTTGAGGTAGGCTGGGAGAATCTTGTAGTCTTCCAGCATGACTTCTGCACGCTCCCGCTCATTGGCAATCGAGCTATAGGCCTCGGTCACTTTATCGACTTCCACAAGAACAGGTACAGCGGCTGACAACTGCTGGAATTCATTGAGAGTCTGCGACAGCAACTTGACTTTGGCATCGTCTTTATTGCCCTCGTTATCAACAATCTGCAGTGAGCGGTCAATCAGTTCCCGGTGAATGCGGTTAAAGGCATTCAGACAGTTCTCCGCCAGTTCCTGCATCTTCACCTGATGCTGGTCAAACAGCTCGTGCAGATAGTGACTCAGCGCGATATGCTGATCGTCATCTAACGTATAGCTGACTGCCTCGTGGCGCAGTTTCAGGGCCATCATCTGCCTCAACCGGTCAATGAAGTTTGGCACCTTGAGTCGTGCGTTCTGGACTGACGCTTTATCGAGTTCTTCCAATTCTTCAGCTTGTTGATGAAGCTGATCGTTAATCCACTGCCGCCAAGTCTCATTAAGCGGCACATTACATTTCAAATGATGTATCATAAGCTTATTATTAGTTGTTATTATTTAATAGTCTTAGGCAGAAAGAGGGCTATAATATACTGAATGTTCTCCCCGCCATTTCTTCATCTCTTTTATTGTTCTCTGAAACATAACGTCTTCATTATTAATGATTAGTATTTGGCATCAGTTCAAAGAACAATAGTAAAACCTATTCTGAAAATAAACCCGCTATCCGTCCTTGAACTTGATGTCGTTGTCGCGTATATGGATTTCAGGCGTTTTCAGGCGGATTTCCTCATCATTGCATAGGCGATAAACCTCGTTGCGGATGTATTCTCCGAGTTGCGTTACATTGCGGGAGTTGGCTCCCAGATTGAACAGATTAAGCACCGACCGTGATGAGCTTTCGATAATGACCTGGCAAGACTGCGTGCCCGTCGCCACTACTCGCATTTTTACTCGCTCACTCAATGGTGAGATCAGCCAGCCACGCCGCCCATCAATGGTGAAATGTTCATCATCACACTCCACTGCACTGAACCGCGTCCGCCCATAAAACACTTGCTTCACCGCCGTGTACACCCGCCGAGCGTTCTGCCCAAACTCAACCTTCTCCCGCTGCATAAGGCATTTATTTCATCGATTGGATGGTCTCGACTTGAGTCTTAATTTCTTTCTGCCTTTGAATGAGTGTCTCAAGCTTCTTGCGGGCTTCGTCAAGTCGTTTCTGCTTGTCGAGGCCTTGCTGCTTGATTTCCTCAAGTTTTGACTGGAAGGGGGTCAACAATTCATCAATGAAACGCATCTTGACTTCATCGATGATTTTGTCTTTACCCGATGATATTCCCTCTAGGTAAGGTTCAGCATCAAAGGTATTTTTGATTCTTGAAATCCAATTCTTGGCATCGTTAGCTACATCACCATGCGATAGGACATTAGTAATGACCCCTAAAGCACCAAAGGAAGCACCATTAAAGAAATCGAATAGTCCATCTCCCCATCCATATTCGTCGGTACTATCATCGCCAGAAATTTCGAATAGCGAGGCGTCATTGGAAAAATTAAACTGCTGACTTACACTTTTTACGAAATCCCGCCGGTCAAAATCAAAGTCTGATGGTAATTTCATCAAAATTTCCTCAGCACTGGAGAAGAACTCGTCAAGCGTGCTTTTGATCTTGTGCTTGGCATCACGGTTGATGTTGTCACACACCCTTTTCAGAGTTCTGGATGCCAATGAATCTATCTCCCTTTCAATGTCGCCTTGAAGTTTTTTGGCACTGCTGAAGCGCCCCCAGCTGTCAACAAGGCCATTCATCTTGCGACAACTGCTGTCAACAGCATCCTCAAGTTGCTGGCTGCCACGGCGAATGATGTCTTCGAAAGTGAAATTCAAGTCATCGCCCAGGCTATCAATCTTCTTATTGATACGTCGGGTCACTCTAGCCAGACTGCTTTCCATTTCTTCCAACTCGTCATCGGGTCGTTCAAGCATCACGATTTCGGCCTTGGTGGTGGTGATTTCATCATTGACCTTGGCGGTCATGCTGTTGCCGCGTGCGAGGATAGCATTCAGCGGTTTCTTGAAGAGGATTGCCTCTTTTTCGCGCTCGATGACTTGTCGCACGGCATCAATCAGATTCTCGATGTGACTCTTGGCCCTCATCTCGGGCTGTGAAGAGATTTCAAATGTGTCACAGGCTCTTTTCCATGCATGGGAAAAACTGTCGCTGGAGTTGACTTTACTCATGGGCAAGGACGACAGTAGGGCCATCTCGGCTGACAAGGGGATGGGTTCTGTTTCCTTGAGGATTTCGTTCAACTGTTCATCACCCATTTCACGGCTTGCCTTAGCGATTTCACCCCTAACGTAATTGCAGATTTCCTCCTCGGTGTCGCCGTTCTCATAAGGGATGTCATACTTGTTGATGCCGATGAGCACCTTGCCGATACCGCAATCACCCACGTTCTTGAAGAGAATGCCGCGGTCGGTAGCATCGAAGGGGCGCCCTGCATATAGCATCAACAGGACGACATCGGCTTTCTTCAAGAATTCCTTAGTTCGCTCCTCTCGGGAAACAATGGGGTCGTTAAATCCCGGCGTGTCAACGATATTTACGCCCTTGAGGTATTCCTTGGGGTAGTGAATGGTGACGGACTTGGTGATGGATACGTATTTACCGTCGGCACCAACATATTGCTCAAGATTTTCAAAGGAATCGGCCTGTGTCTTACCAAGCAGGGAATTCAGTGAACTTCCAAGCTTATTGGATTTCTCGACCAACTCTTTTGCTGCTTTGATTTTGGACTTAAGCAGTTCATCTGTCGATTCCTCAATTGGCATCTGAGCTGTGCTCAACTGTTCTTGCCACTCGTCAGGACTATAGAATTCAGCTTCCAGCTTTTTCTCAGGGCCGTAGGTGATGACCGACAATGCGGCGGTCATGGGAGTTGTCGCTGCCGGTAGCACGTCATCCTCAAACACGAATGCGTTCAAGAACGTTGACTTGCCCGCCTTCATCTGGCCAATGACGCCAATGGTCAGGACATCATTTTCCAGTTTTGACAGGAATTCTTGTTTCTCTTCGTCCTTTATCCAGCCAAGTTCTTCGGCCTTAACAATTAGCGCGCTGATGCGCTGCTTTTTGTCATGCAGCTCTTCAAAAATATTTTGTGCCATAGGAACATATTATCTAAATTGTTTAGTCACTTTTTTGTATTCGTTATAGCACTCATTCGCTTTATCGAGTGCCGCCTTGTAGTCGCCTAAGATAGAATATGCTAGTTGGCTGTTATGAGCAGCCTCAATGCGCTGATCAAACAATCCAGCAAGTTCATTTATTCTTGTAGTGGATATCGAGTCAAGCAGTCCCTTCAATCTATCTCCTTCCCATTTAGACATTTCATAGCGATCGCTACTGAAGTAATGCGTTTCCCAGTGCGGAATATTATATGCTTCAACACATTCTTGCCCCATAATGTTAAGGCAGCTGATGATCTGTTCAGTCAACTGATCACAATGCTGATCCCAATCAGAAACATTCTTATTTTGTTCCTTATACATATTCTCTAGGAGGTCAACTATTTGCTTGATGTCGTTTCCAAAGTCTTGTACAAAAGAATCACGGGTAGCATCTCTTGTAACACTCTTGATTGGGGTCATGATGTCTGCAAGTGGTGCGGATTTGGAAAACCGAATATATCCCTCAACATTGATTCCCTCACGTTGAAGGGTGCTCTTGATCAATTGCTCGACCTTGTCAACATCCGATTTTGATTTGGTATCCACCTTGTTGATAACGACATAAAGCGGTTTCTCCAACTTGCTTTTAATCTGATTGATTGAAGTCTTATTGATTGTACCCGCATTGACATCGAACACCCAAAATAGAGCGTCGCACTCGTTGATGACCTCAATCGTGCGGTCGGCATCTTCTGCATCATTAGAGTTAAATCCTGGGGTGTCAAGAATGCTCAATCCGTTTAAGTTGGCATTCTGATAGGTCATCACAAAATATTTGATGAGCGATGAAACGCCTTTCACTTGATCAAGTATCTCTTTGGAAACGCTCTTGAATGTGCTCTCGGTAATTGTTTTTCTCTTATTATCGGCAATAAAGGTGTAGGATGCCTTTGCACCGCCCGCGATGTAGGTCGGGATTGCGGTCGTTGCTTTGGTGCTTACTGGAAGCAAGGGTACATCGGGTTTGTCTTGAGACAGAATACGGTTGACAATCGACGTTTTACCAGCTGAGAATTCGCCAATAAATGCAATGGATGTTTTGCCGTCAAGCCAACTTTTTCGCTTTGTGGCCGACCATTGATCGAATGCTGAATGAATGAATTCTCGTTTTGCATTCAATCCTTCCTGACCTCCTTTTTGATTTCCTTCTGGCCCCCAAAGCAAACCAATACTCTCCGCTTTAAAGAGAAAAGACATTAAATCAGTATATTGGCCTTTCACGTATGCTTCAAAGACATCAATACTTCTATTCAGCGCAGCAATATCTTTGGTTTCTGTAACTTGGGCAGTGAGAATGTTCTGAACGAATTCGAGTGACTGCATCTTCAAGCCAAGCTCTTCCTGCTTTTGGTTGAGTTCCTGTCGTATTTCGCCTATTTCCCTCACACTTTTTTCATAGGCACTCACGAGTTTCTCGTTCTTGGATTGCAATTCACTGAGTTCTGCCGTTTTGTTCTTGAGTTTCTTTTCGGTATCGGCCAGATCGTCCTCGGCGTCCTCAAGTTCACCCTCCAGCTCTTTGATTTTTTTCTTGAGTTTATCGGTGTCAGCAAATTTCTGTGCCAAGCTTGGGTCAACCTTTCCATCTGATATCATGGCCTTCATCTTCTCTTCGAGCGAGGCGATTTCTTGCCTAGCGTCGCTTAGAAGTTTCTCGGCTTTTTCTTTCTGTTTGGCCATTTGTGAACTCCTCTCCTGTTCTTCAGCTAATAGGGCTTTCTGAGCATTTGATTGCTCCAATTCACCAGAATCGGTCTTTTTCCCTTTGACCACAAAAAAATGTGACCAAAGCGCCGACCACTGCTGCTGCAATGATAAGCACAATTGTTAAGGCATCCATAATGGTTATCTATTTTTTAATTGGTTAATCTCTTGTTCGTAACCCTCACATGCAAGCTTGTACTCCTGCACTTTGCGCATCAACTCATCGTTCTGCTGAGTGAGTTTCTTGATTTTGGACTTGGCATCGGCAAGATCATCTTCAAGATCATCAGTATTGTCGTCTTTTTCTTTAAATCTTGCATTGGCCTTTTGCAACTCACGAGTTAGATCCTCGATGCGGCGCTCGGCATCGCGGTTGCGGTTACGCAGTTTCTCATTCTCGGCATACAGTTCTTCGGTCTCTTGCCTGTTGGCTTGCTTGCTTCCGCTGGCATTATTGCCGCTGCTATTGCTCATGGCGTCCTTTGCAATCATTGCACCGGCACCCACGGCTGCTCCAATAATAAATTCTACCATATCCATTCTTGATTTTATTGTGTTAATAGTTCATTCTTGTAATCACGCAGTGTGTTCAATCGTTGAGCGAAGGTTTCTTTTTGCGTCTCATGCTGCTTGACCAATTCCTCCAAAGCTAATTTTTTTTCGGCAATGGTCACTTGGGCTGCATTCATGAGCAATTCTTTGATCATGTTGATGACCTGATTGCAGTTCATGTTCATTGCGTTTTTGAATTGCGGCATCAATGTTTCGTCAAGATAGTTGTGAATAGCCCTACGGCGTTGGGGCTTGCCCCAGGTCTTATCGGTGACAAATCCGACCATTCCCTCGATGAAACCTTTGTTTTGTCCTGTCTGCTGCCCAACGGCTTGATTGATCTGGTTGATATTGTCATACTGCTTTCCAGCCTCGCTGGCATATCGGATGGCGCTCTCAACACGGCTGGTGTGGCGAGCATTAGAGACCATGCTGCCAATGTCGGTGACTGTGTCAATTGCACTTGCAGCACCAAGAGCCATTTCTCCAGCGCTCACTGCTGCTTCGGCTCCAGCTGCTACTGCCGTTCCTGCCTCGGCTGTTCCTGCCGCTGCAGCTGCTGGTGCTGCGGCTCCCGCTGTTGCCACAACGGCTGCAACCGCGGCCACAGTGCCAACAACTTTCACGCCCAACGCAATGTGACTGTCATACTCATGTCCGATGGTGTTCAAGTCAAGGTTGTAGGATAGTCCGTCCACATTGAGTTGCGATAAGTCAACGCCTTGAATACTCTGCAGGTCAATGCCAGTGTCATTCTTGCGCATGCACTGATCCATAATTATGGAGTTGATGCTAGACTTGAATTCATTCAGATTGATGCTGGCTAAGTTGTTGATAGCCGAGACTGCCTCTGCGTCATAGTTCGTGCTTTTGGCGCTCACAATAGAGTCAAGACGAGTGAAAGCAGTATCTTCAAATTGGCGATTGATACGCGTCATCTCGTCCTCTATCGCCATCTGGGACTGATTGACTAATCTGTCAATTTTATTGTTGATCCTGCGAAGTTCTATTTCTTTCTCTTGAATGGCCTGCTTCAATTCTTTGTCAGAAATTGAAGCAGCTAGCATCTCATCGATGTGCGAAATCATCGCATTGGTGATATTCTTGATGCGCTGTCCGTTCACTTGGGACAAAATTCTGCTTTTCTCTTGCTGAATAGAAGCGAGCAAGTCATACAATCGCTGCATGTTCCCGTCCTTTGAAGAGATGCAAACAATTTGCTTCAACGGCAACTTGCATTCCTTTGACAGATTGTTCACAGTGGCCTGCACATCTTGCTCTGCCTTGGTATCGCATTTTGTGATAACCAGGAACACTGGACGCTTGGCCAGTTCCATTGTTGTGATGAAATCGGTCAGTGAGCGCGTTAGTTGGGCATTGATATCCATTACGAGCAGGATTGCATCAGCTTTAGGCAGGAAATCCACAAGAACTTGCCGATGTTGTGCCACAGGTGACGATAATCCTGGGGTGTCAACAAGGATGATGCTTGAAGGGATTTTTCTGGACGTGTCAAACACATTGACCACCAGTGAATCCTTCACTTCACGGTTCTTGATATCAGTGAAATGCTCGACAGCTACAGTCTCACCATCGTCTTGAATGATTTGGGCATGACAACGGTCGGCTCCAAAATGGATTTCAAACAGTGTGGCGGTAGTTGGCTCGGTAGCTGTTTCAAGCTTTTCTTCTGAGTCAAGCAAAGCATTGATCAAAGTGGTCTTTCCGGCACTAAATTCGCCTACAAGAGGCAAAATTAATTCGCTATCATTATTTAATGTGCGCTCTCTAATCAATCGTAATTGCGCTGACTCGTTTAGCAAGCCAAGGTCTTGTGAAATTTCAATAAGTCGATCAATTTCCATATAATAAAATGTTTTTAGTTTATTCGTTCGACATTCAGGTAAGTCATATTAAGGGCACCGGCCTTACGGATGTTGATGCCGTAAATGCGCATGAAGGCGTCTGCAACGGGTTGACCACCATTAGTTAACACAGGATTACTCATGGATTGGGTGACCACCTCGACCGACATGCCGGGCTCGATGCGGATGCCGTTTGCATTCTTCATCTGCTTGGTGGTGATGATAAATCTGGGCATAGTTTTGTTCTAAGGTTTATGTTGCCACTGGCTCCCTGGGGTGGCGAGGTGTTGCACATTAGTTCTTGATGGGCATAAAAAAGAAGCGCGGGAGTCTGTACTTGTTACTCGTCCCACGTTCTGAGGCTCTAG